>NZ_CALBSN010000043.1 GCF_937967675.1 uncultured Flavobacterium sp.
TATGACATTGGCACAATTATCGATAAGTTAGGTATAGCGGTTAGAACCGGTCATCATTGCGCCCAACCTATTATGAATTTTTTCAATATTCCAGGAACGATTAGAGCGAGTTTTGCTTTTTATAATACCAAGGAAGAAATTGATATCTTTGTAGAAGCGGTTAAAAAAGCGCAAATGATGTTATCTTAAAAAGTAAAATTATGAAAATTATGCTTACTATTTTCTTGTCTATTTTCCTTTCAAAAGGTTGTGCGCAAGACCAAGAACTATCTGATGTTAAAATTGTTTATGGGGCTAATACAAGAGGTTATCACAGAATGATAACAATTGAAAATGGGACATTCTCGTTAGTTAGTCAAAGAGATGGAAAACCAAGTGTTGTCAATTTAACAGATGCACAATGGAAAAAGTTAGCGGAATTATATAGTAAAATAGATTTAAAAACTTTCAACGATTTAGAAGGTCCAACTATGGAGCGTGCGTATGATGGGAAACCTCATGCTGACATGACAATCGTGGTGAAAGATAAAACGTATACAACTAAAGGATTTGATCATACAATTCCGCCTGCTAAAATTAAAGAATTTGTCGATTATATTAATAAAATTGCTGATGATTCTGTTTTAAAAAATCCAATTTTAGGAAGTTATGTTGTAGAAGAATTAGTTGGAGTTAATGTAGCTGAAAAAAACTATTTTATTAGTTTTGATAACGATAAAATTTCGGGTTTTATGGGATGTAATATGTATTCAGGAACGTATAAACTGAATAAAGAAAGTATAACTATTTCACCCTTGATGTCCACAAAGAAATATTGTGAAAATGAATTGAAAAATGAAGACACTTGGTTTAAAATTGCTTCTAATGTTTCTCATTTCGAAATTGAAAACAAAACAATTTATCTTTTAAACAACGATAATAAAGTAGTTTTAAAAGCAACAAAAAGATAAGAATGACAATTAAAAAAATACAAAACGAAATCGTAGATGAGTTCTCTATGTTTGATGACTGGATGCAACGCTACGAATACATCATTGAATTAGGGAAGTCGCTTCCATTAATCGATGAACAATACAAAGTCGACGAAAACATCATCAAAGGTTGCCAATCAAAAGTTTGGGTACACGGAGAAGAACAAGACGGGAAAATCGTCTTTACAGCCGATAGTGATGCTGTTTTGACCAAAGGAATTATTGCTATTTTAATCCGAGCTTTTTCTAATCAATCACCAAAGGATATTTTAGATGCAAATACTGATTTTATTGACGAAATCGGTTTAAAAGAACATTTATCACCAACAAGAGCCAATGGTTTAGTTTCGATGATAAAACAAATAAAAATGTATGCCTTAGCCTTTCAAGCTAAACAATAAATGAAAACATATAAGTTTTCGTATTAACTGAACACTTTTCACTGAACACTGAATACTAAAATAAAATGGAAGAATTTAACGATACAATCAACTTAGGAGAAGACGTTGTCAAAGTTTTAAAAGGAATTTTTGACCCAGAAATCCCAGTAGATATTTACGAATTAGGTTTAATCTACGACGTGATGATTAATGAAGATAACGATGTAAAAATCTTGATGACTTTAACTTCACCAAATTGCCCAGTAGCGGAAACGTTACCTCAAGAAGTAGAAGAAAAAATCAAATCGATTGATGCAGTAAAATCATGTGAAGTTGAAATCACTTTCGATCCACCATGGAGTAAAGATTTAATGAGCGAAGAGGCAAAATTAGAATTAGGAATGCTTTAAATAAGTAATCAGTGTTCAGTTTTTAGTTGACAGTTTGCTGAACACTGATTTCTGAACACTGAACACTGAAAAATGGACGAAATAGTAAATAAAGTAGCGCAAAGTTCTTTGATGGTATTCGATTTAGAAGA
>NZ_CALBSN010000044.1 GCF_937967675.1 uncultured Flavobacterium sp.
TGTGTAAAAATTCAGAAGAAGGCAATACCATCGGATTAGGAATTTTTGATGTCAACGTCGTAAAGTTTTCAAATCAAGTAAAAGTCCCACAAATGGGTTGGAATACGATTTACAATTTGAAATCGCCATTATTCTCAGAAATTAAAGAAAACGAATTTATGTATTTGGTTCATAGTTTTTACGCGCCATTAGCTGAAAACACAATTGCTACCACGAATTATGAGCATGAATACAGCACCGCTTTACAACGTGATAACTTCTTCGGAGTACAATTTCACCCTGAGAAAAGTGGAACCTTTGGAGAACAAATTTTGAAAAACTTTTTAAACCTTTAATTCTTAAAATAGGAACACAGATTTAAGAAATGAGAAAAATTTTAATAATTTCTTCAATTTTAACAATCTGCGTTCCAAAAAAAAATGTAAAATGAGAATAATCCCAGCCATAGACATTATCGATGGAAAATGCGTCCGACTTTCCAAAGGCGATTACGACACAAAGAAAATATACAACGAAAATCCGCTTGAAGTAGCCAAATCCTTTGAAGCGCATGGAATTCAGTATTTGCATTTGGTTGATTTAGATGGAGCCAAATCAAGCCGAATTGTGAACTATAAAGTTTTGGAACAAATTGCTTTGAAAACGAGTTTAAAAATCGATTTTGGTGGTGGTATAAAATCTGATGTCGATTTGAAAATTGCTTTTGAAAGTGGCGCCAATCAAATTACAGGTGGAAGTATAGCCATCAAACAACCAGAAGTTTTCAAAAATTGGATACAGCAATATGGAGCAGATAAAATTATTTTGGGCGCCGATGCTATGAAGGAAAAAGTAGCTATTTCAGGTTGGTTGGAAGAATCAAATGAAGAAGTAATTCCGTTTATTCAAAATTATCAGAAAGAAGGAATTCAATACGTAATTTGCACTGATATTTCAAAAGACGGCATGCTCGAAGGTCCAAGTTTTGAATTATATAAAAGAATTTTGGAACAAACCAAAGATGTAAAACTCATCGCTTCAGGAGGAATTTCTACATTCGATGAATTACCCAATTTAGCCGAATTAGGTTGCGAAGGCACAATCATCGGAAAAGCCATTTACGAAGGTAGAATAACTTTAAAACAATTGGAGAACTACATTTTGTCTTAATTCTTAATACTCAAATCTTAATACTATATGCTCACAAAAAGAATCATTCCCTGCTTAGACATCAAAAACGGTCGAACCGTAAAAGGTGTCAACTTTTTGGATTTAAAAGATGCAGGTGATCCAGTGGAATTAGCCAAGAAATACGCTGAAACTGGTGCTGATGAACTTGTTTTTCTTGATATTTCCGCAACAGAAGAACGTCGTGCTACTTTAATCGATTTGGTTCGAAAAGTGGCTACTGCAATTAATATTCCGTTTACTGTTGGTGGTGGTATTTCTTCCGTTGCGGATGTAGATGTTTTGCTGCACAATGGCGCGGATAAAATTTCGATTAACTCATCAGCAGTTAAGAACCCAGATTTAATCAATGAAATTGCTGCAAAATATGGAAGTCAATGCGTTGTTGTAGCTATCGATGCGAAAAAAATTTATGGCGATTGGATAGTTCATTTAGTAGGTGGAAAAGTTCCAACCGAATTGAATTTATTTGATTGGGCAAAAGAAGTTGAGCAACGTGGTGCTGGAGAAATTTTATTTACCTCTATGAATAACGACGGAACCAAAAACGGTTTTGCTAATGATGCTTTAGCCAAATTATCTGAAATCGTAAACATTCCCATCATCGCTTCTGGTGGTGCGGGAACTAGGGAACATTTCGCAGAAACATTCATCAACGGAAAAGCCGATGCCGCATTAGCAGCTAGTGTTTTTCACTATCAAGAAATCGAAATCCCTGAATTGAAACAGTTTTTAAAAAATCAAAATATCTCGATAAGATTATAATAAGAATAAAGATCAAACCACATAGAAACATAGAAAATCGTTTTTGAGAGTTAATTATAGCATTGCATTAAAACATAGCTATGAAACCTCTGAAAAGTACAACGACTAACAATTTTAAATATAAAAGCTATGTTTCTATGTGGTCAAAAAAACAACTATATATGAAAGTAAACTTCAACAAAACCCCAAATAACCTAATCCCAGCCATCATTCAAGATAACGAAACTAAAAATGTTTTAATGTTAGGCTACATGAATCAAGAAGCTTTAGACCAAACATTAGCAACAAAAAAAGTAACTTTTTTCAGTCGAACTAAAAACCGATTGTGGACAAAAGGTGAGGAGAGTGGCAACTTCTTAGAACTAATTTCCATCAAAGAAGATTGCGATAACGATACACTTTTAGTAAAAGTAAAACCTGCTGGTGCAACTTGTCACACAGGTTTAGATACGTGTTGGCAAGAATCTAATAATCAAGAATTTGGGTTTTTATCAAAATTAGAAAAAACCATTACAAAACGCAAAGAAAATGCAGACACTGAAAAGAGTTATGTGGCTTCTTTATTTGCAAAAGGAATTAATAAAATTGTTCAGAAAGTTGGAGAAGAAGCGGTTGAAGTAGTCATTGAAGCCAAAGACAATAACGACGATTTATTCTTATCTGAGAGTGCTGATTTATTATTTCACTATTTGATTTTATTGCAAGCGAAAGGTTTTCAATTAAACGATGTTGTGGAAGTTTTGAAAAATAGAGAAAAGTAATACCATTATTAATAAAAGAATTAATTGAAATTTATTTTTATAAATGTATTTCCTTACCTTTAAAATAAAAATTCAAGATGCGATTTCACACCAGAAAGTGGGTAAAACCCGAAGATTTAAATGCCAACGGAACCTTATTTGGTGGTAAAATGTTGGCATGGATTGACGAAGAAGCTGCTTTGTATTCGATTGTTCAATTAGAAAATTCACGTGTAGTAACCAAATACATGAGTGAAATAAATTTTATGAACTCGGCCAAACAAGGTGATATTGTTGAAATTGGAATTGATGTGGTTAAATTTGGAAAAACTTCTTTAGTTTTAAAAAGTGAAGTTCGAAATATGATGACTAGAGAAACCATTATCTCTATTGATAATATTACGATGGTAAACTTAGGCGAAGATGGAAAACCAAAACCACATGGTAAAACTCAAATAGAATTTATTGAAGACCGTTTGAAAAAATAATTGTTATTGAAACACATAGGCACATAGAAAATTAAAAATATTGTACCTTAAAGTTAGTTTTAAGCATTTTATTTACACATAGAACTTTATTTTCTATGTCAAGTAACACGTCTAAAGACAAAACTATGAAAACTATATATCTATGTGTTTAAAAATTAAAAATATGCTACAAAAATCAACTTTAGAATTTCTAACAAAACTTAAAGAAAACAACGACCGCGATTGGTTTGCGGCAAATAAAAAAGCCTTTGAAACCGAACAAAAGTTAGCCAAATCGTTTTTTATATCGGTAGGTGAGCAGTTGGGCAAAATAGATAGTATCGAGCGCATTCAAGTTTTTAGAATTTATCGCGATGTGCGTTTTTCGAAGGATAAATCACCTTATAAAAATCATTTCAGTGTTGGGTTCACCCGAACAAAACCAATGCTTCGTGGCGGTTACTATTTGCATATTGAGCCTGGAGGAAGTTTTGTAGGTGGCGGCTTTTGGGAACCTAATGCAGTTGATTTGCATCGCATTCGTAAAGAATTTGAAATGGATGATGAAGAAATCAGAACGATTGTTGCTGATGAAAAGTTCAAAAAATTCTTTGGCGAACTAAAAGGCGAGGAGTTAAAAACTGCCCCAAAAGGTTTCGATAAAACGCATCCTGCCATTGATTTAATTCGTAAAAAACAATATTTACTAACTCGTAGATTTTCGGACAAAGAGGTTTTGGCTCCTAATTTTCAAGAAGAAGTTTTAGCGACTTTTCAAGTTATGCGACCATTCTTCGATTATATGAGCGAAGTATTGAGCACGGATTTGAATGGAGAATCTTTATATAATTAGCCAATTTTTGAATGTGCCGATGTTTCAATTATTTTCTTTCCATTGGCACATTGACTAATTGTCTCATTGCCAAATTAAATTATCTGAATTTGACTTTTTAAACGTTCAATCAATAAATTCATCATACGTTTGTTTAAATTGGATGAATTTTGGGTGTATTCTTTGTATTCGGAAACAGTAAACATTCCGAAAACTATTCCTTTTAATGAATTTCGAAATTTGATATCGCGTTGGATGGCGTTTTCAATATAATTTTCTTTTTTCTCTGGAGAAAGTGTAAAATATACGCCTTTTTGTTTCATGGCGTAATTTCTAAAAACTTCAATAAACAATTCATTTTGGAATTTCAAAATAGGTCGCAATGTCTGATTTTGAAACTTTTCTTCAGAACTCGATTGTTCAGTAATAATACCTATACTACCACCTCTAATTTCTAAAAGTGATTCGTCTTTCGTTTTCATGATAAAGTGAATTTGTTTGAATTAAAGTTAAAAAAAATAACCTCCAATTTCTTGAAGGATACTTTAAGTTATTAAGAATCAGTTGTTAATTATACTTTGTTTACTTGGTGAACTGATAAATTCAAATACTTCTAAATCAAAATAAGGCATAGAAGCAATAATATGATCAAAAATATCGGCCATGATATGTTCGTAGTTTAACCAAGTTTTATCTTTTGAAAAGCAATAAATTTCTAATGGAATTCCTTTTTCTGTGGGTTGTAAATGACGTACCATTAAACTCATGTCTTTGTTAATTCCAGGATGTGATAAAATATACTGATTAATATATTTTCGAAACAAACCTAAATTGGTTAAATTTCTTCCATTTACAATAACACTTTTATCAATTCCATTATTCGAGTTGTATTTGTCGATATCCGCTTGACGATGTTCGATGTAGGAAGTTAAATGTTGAATTTTTTTGAATTTTTCTAATTCTTCAGATTGAATGAATCGCACAGAATTCGCTTTAATCAAAATGTGACGTTTAATTCTTCTTCCATCAGAATCCAACATTCCACGCCAGTTTTTGAAACTATCCGATATTAAACTGTACGTTGGAATCGTAGTGGTAGTATTGTCAAAATTTCGAACTTTTACAGTTGCCAAATTAATTTCAACAACATCTCCATCAGCTCCAAATTTTTCCATAGTAATCCAGTCGCCAATATGCACCATGTCATTTACTGAAACGGAAATACTCGCTACAAATCCTAAAATGGTATCTCTAAAAATTAAGATAATAATTGCAGAAATAGAACCAAAAGTGGTTAATAATGTAGTTTTACTTACGTCGAAAAGAATTAATACAAAAGAAATAATTCCAAACAACCACAAAAACAACATGATTACTTGAATGTAACTATCAATCGGCTTGTCACTAAAACGAGGCTTTTGTTTTAAGTAATCACGAAGTGAATTAAAAATACTTCTAGTAATCCATAGCGATAGGATAATGATGTAAATTTTAACTCCTTTTTCAAAAATGTATTCCCAATAGGTAAAATTGTTCAAAATTACAGGAACAGTTTTATATATAAACAATAAGGGAACAAGATGGGCTAAATATTTAGCTGTTTTGTTTGCAACTAAAAAATCATCAAAAGAAGATTTTGTTTTTGCTGCAACAATTGCCAAGAAAATAATAAAGAGCTTTTTGAAAAGATAGTCTAAAATATAAGCAACAACTATTAGAACAACAATATTGATGGCTAAATTCAAATAAGAAGAAATCGCATCGCTAAAATCGAAACTTTTAAAAATATCGTATGCCCAGTTAAAGATTTTCATTAGGTAGTTTGAAGGTATTTTTTTTCAATATAAAAGGTTCCAAAAGGAAAAATAGATGCCAAACAAATAATTACAAATGTTTTAGTGGCCCATTTTTGTTCCTTCTTTAGCAGAATTGCAAAAGCAATATACAACATAAAAAGTATCCCATGAGCCATTCCAATATTTTTCACATATATAGGATCGTTAGCCATGTATTTCATTGGCATAGCAAAAAAATACAACGCTAGAGTTGAAATTCCTTCTAACAAAGCAATAGAGCGAAAAGATTTTATCATGATAAAGCAGAATAAATTACAAATCCGTAAATAGCAAAACGAAAGAAACGAAGTAAACCAAACATAAAGAAATGTCTTCTAGAATAGTTAATCATTCCTGCTGCTAGGCAAGCTATTGCAAAAGGCAAAGGCAATAAAGCTCCAACAGCAATTAAAAAGCCTCCCCATTTTTGCATGTTAATAATATGCTTAGACATTTTACCATACAAACGCTTATTAACTGAAGGAATAGCTACAATCGCCATTCCCATAAAATAAGCAATTACACCACCTAAATAAGATAAAAAGGCTAAAATAGTCAAGTAGAGTAGAGGATTTTCTGTATTTTTCGTCCAAGCAATAAAAATATCGGGTGGAATTAATCCTAAAACACTTTCTGAAGCAAGAAAAATTCCAAAAATAAACAAATCACTAAAATTTTGGGTGATGTAAATTAAAGCTTCATTAAGATTAATAACCTTATAATTAACATAAAAAAGAAGGGCTACAACAATAGCTGTAGGCAAAATAGCACCTTTGATACCTTGCCAAATAAAGGAATAAAATCCTGTATATTTATAATATTGATGAAGTAATTTAACTTTTGATTTTTTAGTTCTAGACATTGGCTTTAAATTTTAAACAAAATTAGTTAGTTTGAAGAGATAATAAAGTTAAGAAAAACAAAAAAATCGGTAAATTTACTTACCGATTTTATATTATGTAAAATAGAATTATAAATTAATAAGCTAAAAATGCTTTATTATATTCTTTTAAATCTAATATATTGTTTTTCTTATCCAAATCAGTTAATAGTGAAAGGAAATAATTGAAGCTTTCTACATTATTTTCAACCGAAATGTTTGTTTCAACTTGAGCGTCTTTGCTATCAACAGGTTCATCATCAGGAATTCCAATAAAAAATCCATTATTATTTTCTAAATGCTGATATGCCAATCGTAAAGCTTTAGTTACAAATGGATTATTTAAATCTAAAGTTATTTCTCTAAGTTTTTTTAAATCGGTTACAATTTCTAAAACTTCAAAATTATCTTTGAATAATTCTTTTTGAATCTTTTCGATTAATTTAAGGGCTTGTTTGTTTTCCATAACTATGTAATAAGGGACTGCAAACTTAATCTTTCTTATGCTTTTACACAAACGTTTTGTAGAGTATTTTTAACCTTTTTTATTATTATCAAATTGAATTATAATATACATTATGTAAAATAGAAAATTTAAAACATTTACTTTAATAAGCCATGCAAACTTTGTATCTTCGTTTATAATAATTGAACCAATATGAAAAACCCAATTGCAGAACGCATCACTGATTTTTTAAAGCATTACCCACCTTTTTCTAGTTTAACTTACCAAAATTTGTTGAATATAGCAAAAACTTGTAATGTATTGTATTTGGAAAAAAACCAAATACTTTTTAAAATTAATGATCCAACACATTCTTTTTTCTATGTGGTAGCTTCAGGAGCTGTTGGCTTGTCAGTTACTTCTGATGTAGATGATGTTTTAATTGACAAATGTGATGAAGGTGATATTTTAGGTTTACGTCCGTTTTTTGCTAAGAATAATTACTTAATGACAGCTAAAGCTCGTGAAGAAAGTATTATTTATGCCATCCCAATTGAAACTTTTAAGCCTTATGTAGCGGCTAATTCAGATGTATTGAGTTTTTTATTAGAAAGTTTTGCCTCAAATACTCGTAATCCTTACGATAAAAATCATAAAGGTAAATTAGTTTCGGAAAATGTTATTTATAATGATCAAAATGCTGAAATTCAGTATTATCAACCTATAAAATATACTGCAAATCCTATAACTGCTTCTCCAACAGACATAGTAAAATTTGTTGCTCAAACCATGGCAAGTAGTAAAATTGGTAGCATGATTATACATCATAACCGCAAACCTATTGGTATTGTTACCGATAAGGATTTACGTTCTAAAATTGCTACAGGATTATATTCTATTGATGTTACTATTGATAAAATAATGTCTTCTCCTGTAATTACAGTAGCTGACAATCTTTCTATTGCTGAAGCTCAAATTATGATGTTAAAACACAATGTTTCGCATTTGTGTGTAACTAAAGATGGAACAAATGATTCTGAAATTACAGGAATTATAACAGAACATGATATTGTGGTTGCCCAAGCAAATAATCCTGGAGTACTTTTAAAACAATCAAAACGCGCTCAAAAATCAGCTGATTTAAAAGAAGTCAGAGAGAAATTGACTGATTTAATTCAGCATTCACTTGATAAAAACGTTCCAATAAATCATATTACTTCAATTGTTGGTGAAATTAATTTAGCAATAACGAAACGTGCGATAGAATTAGCCATTGATAAAATAGGAACTCCTCCTCCAGCCCAATTTGCTTGGATGAACATGGGAAGTCAAGGCAGAAAAGAACAACTTTTGCTTACTGATCAAGATAACGCCATTGTTTTTGAGGATGTTCCAGAAGAAAAATATGATGCTGTTAAGAATTATTTCTTAGAATTAGCCGAAAAAGTAACGAAAACGTTGAATAAAGTTGGCTACAATTATTGTCCAGCCGAAATGATGGCAAGCAATCCACTTTGGTGTAAATCGGTTACTGATTGGCAACACCAATTTAAAGGATGGATTACCTCACCTGGTGAAAAAGGAATTTTAATGTGTACCATTTTCTTTGATTATGATTTTGTTTACGGAAATGAAGATTTGGTAGATGCAATTAGTAATACGATTCACGAAGAAACCAATGATAATCAGTTGTTTTTTGCTTATTTAGGAGCTGATGCTTTAAAAAATCCGCCACCATTAGGCTTTTTCCGTCAGTTTTTAGTAGAAAGTGATGGTGAACATAAAGATACTTTCGATTTAAAAGGAAGAGCTTTAATGCCTTTGATTGATGCGGCTCGAATTTTATCTTTAAGTAAAGGAATTAAGAATGTATCCAATACAATTTCAAGGTATTCAAAATTAGCCGAATTAGAACCTCAAAATGCACCCGTTTATGAAGCTTGTGCCGATGCATTTGCCGAATTATTGAAGTTTAGAACGGAAGAAGGATTGAAAAATGAAAATGATGGTAGATATTTGACTTTAAGTGAGTTATCAAAGTTATATAAAGTAAAACTTAAAAATGATTTTCAGCCGATTAACGATATTCAAGAAGTGATTAAGAACCGTTTTCAGTTAACTTATTTTACGTAATATGAAGTTCAATTGGTTTAAGAAAATAGTAAAAGATTATCCTAAATTTTGGGAAACCTATTTGTCATGTTTTGATGAAAATGAGAGTAAAACCAAACGTTATGTAGTTTTTGATTGTGAAACTACAGGTTTAGATTATAAATCAGATCGAATTCTTTCTATTGGTGCAGTGGCTATTCAAAATGATAAAATTATCGTTGGAGATTTTATGGAAGTTTTTCTTCAACAAGACATTTTTAAGCCCGAATCAGTGCCTATTCATGGAATATTAAAAGAAGGGAAAGAAGAAAAAATTGTAGAAGCTGAAGCAATTATACGTTTTTTGGAATTTATCAAAGATGCAACATTAGTTGGGCATCATGTAGCTTTTGATATTGAAATGATAAACCAAGCCTTAGATCGTTTGAATGTTGGTACTTTGAAAAATCAAGCAATGGATACGGATGTAATGTATCAAAAGCTCAAATATTTACCTTACGAACAACATGCTTCGTTAGATGAATTGTGTGATATTTATAAAATAAAAAAATCAGATCGACATACCGCTAGTGGTGATGCATTTATTACGGCTCTACTTTTTTTGAAACTGAAAAAAAAATTGGAAATTTAATTTTCTAGAATGAGACAAATAATTAATATAGGATTAATATTAAGTTTTCAATTATGTTATTTAGAATGGCCGAATAATGCTTCATTTATTTTTCAAGCTGAATATGAAATTTTTACAAAAACGGAGCAACTTATTAAAAATTTTATGCACCCAATTATTTTAATTGGTTTTGCTTCTCAAGCTTTTATTTTATTTGCAGCTATCTTTAAAAATTTTAATTCTAGATTAAACTTTATTGGAGTCATCTCCTTAACTCCTATTGTCCTAATCTTTCTTGCTGTTGGTTTTATTAGTTTTAATTTTAAAATTATAATTTCAACAATACCTTATATGTTTTTTTGTTTTTTGTATTTCAAATTCAAAAATAAATAAAAAAACTGCTCCATTTCTGAAGCAGTTTCTTAACCAATAAAACTAAAAAACTAGAGTTTACCGTCTTTTATTTCATCCACTATCTCAGGATTTAATAAAGTGGAAATATCTCCAAAATTAGAGAAGTCTCCTTCAGCAATCTTTCTTAATATTCTACGCATGATTTTACCTGAACGTGTTTTAGGTAAACCACTTACGAATTGAATCTTATCTAATTTAGCAATCGGACCAATTTGATCAGAAATCAATTGATTAATCTCTTTTGCTAAGTTAACTCTATCACGACCTTCACCTGTTTCTTTCAAGATAATGAAACCGTAAAGGGCATTTCCTTTAATATCATGAGGGAAACCTACAATTGCACTTTCTGCAACCGCTGGATGCTCATTGATAGCATCTTCAATTGGAGCAGTTCCTAAATTGTGTCCAGAAACAATAATAACATCATCTACTCTACCCGTAATTCTGTAATACCCTACTTCATCGCGTAAAGCACCATCTCCTGTGAAATATTTTCCTGGAAAAGCAGTGAAATAGGTTTCTTTATAACGTTGATGATCACCCCAAATGGTTCTCGCCATCGAAGGCCATGGAAATTTAACACATAAAGCACCCGTTACTTGATTTCCTTCGATTTCATTACGCAACTCATCCATTAATACCGGTTGAATTCCAGGTAATGGTAACGAAGCATAAGTTGGCTTTGTTGGTGTAACAAAAGGAATTGGTGAAATCATTATTCCTCCAGTTTCAGTTTGCCACCAAGTATCTACTAACGGACAACGCTTCCCTCCTACGTGGTCATTGTACCAGTGCCAAGCTTCCTCGTTAATTGGCTCACCTACTGAACCAATAACTTTTAAAGAACTTAACGGAAAACGTTGTACATAATCTAAACTTTCTTTTGCTAAAGCTCGAATAGCAGTAGGTGCCGTATAGAATTGGGTAACATTATGTTTTTCAATTACTTCCCAAAATCTACTGAAATCTGGGTATGATGGAACTCCTTCAAAAATAACCGTAGTTGCCCCATTTAAAAGCGGTCCGTATAAAATATACGAGTGTCCTGTAATCCAACCGATATCAGCGGTACACCAATAAACATCATTTTCTTCGTAATTGAATACATTTTTAAAAGTATAAGCGGTGTAAACCATATAACCTGCAGTAGAATGTACCATTCCTTTAGGTTTTCCAGTAGAACCTGAAGTATATAATATAAATAAAGGATCTTCCGCATCCATAATTTCAGCTACATTATTTCCAACAGCGGCATCCATTAAAGGTTGTAACCATAAATCTCTTCCTTCTTTCATGTTAACTTCCGTATTGGTTCTTTTAACAACCAAAACAGTTTCAACACTTGGGCATTTTTCTAAAGCCTCGTCAACAATTCCTTTTAAATCAATAGCTTTATTTCCGCGGTAACTTCCGTCAGAAGTGATGACCATTTTACATTCGCTGTCATTGATTCGAGCAGCAACGGCAGAAGAAGAAAATCCTGCAAATACAACTGAATGTATCGCACCAATTCTAGCACAAGCTAAAACGGCAACAGCTAATTCTGGAATCATTGGTAAGTATATACAAACTCTATCCCCTTTTTTGATTCCTTGTTCACGTAAAACATTGGCTAATTTTGAAACTCTTACATACAATTCGTTATAAGAAATATGTTGCGCTGCTTCGCTAGGATCATTTGGTTCGAAAATAATAGCTGTTTTATCACCGCGTTTTGCTAAATGTCTGTCTATACAGTTTTTAGTGATGTTTACTTTCGCATTTAAAAACCATTTGAATTGGGCTTCTTGCATATCAAATTCGAAAACTTTGTCCCATTTTTGATACCAAGTAAAATTCTCATCGGCAATACGATCCCAAAATTTTCTTGGTTCGCGCACCGATTTCTTATACATTTTAAAGTAATTCTCTAAATCTTTAATTTTATAATAACTCATTTTTTAGCTTTATTTTTAATTGATAATGTAAAGATAACCAATCTGTTTTAAGAATTTTATAATTTCTTGCTAAATAGATATAGTTAAGTGATTAGTGAAAAGTGAATAGTAATTAGCTTAAAATCTTACTTAAAACAACCAATTCTAGCATGTTCTAAAACTTCTCTGATTTCATCGATAATAGCTTCATCGTCAATAGTTGATGGAATTTGGAATTGTTCACCATCAGCTATGCTTCGCATCATTTTTCTTAGAATTTTTCCAGAACGTGTCTTAGGTAAACGTTGTACAATAACCACATCTCGTAAGGATGCTACAGCTCCAATTTGTTCACGCACTAAATGCACCACTTCATGTTGTAATTGGAAATGTTCAATATCTTCTCCTGATTTTGCTACCACTAATGCCAATGGAATTTGACCTTTCAATTCGTCATTAATGCCAATAACAGCACATTCAGCAACAGAATGATGAGATGCTACAATTTCTTCCATTTCAGCAGTTGAAAGTCGGTGACCTGCTACATTGATGACATCATCTACTCTACCTGTGATGTATATATAATCGTCAGTGTCTTTAAATCCGCCATCACCAGAGAAATAATAGCCTGGGAATTTATTCAAATACCCTGCTTTAAAACGTTCGTTATCTTTCCATAGATCTAATAAAGTTCCTGGAGGCAATGGCAATTTGATAACTACGTAACCTTCTTCATTTGGACCTAATTCTTGCCCATTTTCTCCAAAAATTCGAATATCATAACCTGTAACTGCTTTTCCTGCTGAGCCTGGTTTTATTGGTAAATACTCCACTCCCATCATGTTTGCAATCATCGGCCAACCTGATTCTGTTTGCCACCAATGGTCGATAGCGGGAACTGGAATATGTTCGCGATACCATTCTAAAGTCGCAACATCGCAACGCTCACCTGCTAAGAATTGAATTCGTAAACTACTCAAATCATATTGTTTGATAAATTCGCCGTTTGGATCTTCTTTTTTGATGGCACGAATGGCTGTTGGAGCGGTAAACATAACATTTACTTTATGCTCAGCAATAACACGCCAAAACGTACTCGCATCAGGAGTTCGGATAGGTTTTCCTTCGAATAAAATAGTTGTGTTTCTATTAATTAATGGTCCGTAAACGATATAACTGTGTCCTACTACCCAACCCACATCTGAAGCTGCCCAAAAAACATCACCTTCTTTTGCATCATAAATATGTTGCATTGAAAATTTAAGTGCGGTAGCATAACCACCAGTATCTCTAACGATTCCTTTTGGTTTTCCAGTGGTTCCAGAAGTATATAAAATGTATAATGGATGCGTTGAATTTACAGGAACACATGGCGTTTCTTCCGACCCGTAAACTAAAGCATCATAATCGACATCGTATTTTTTAAAGGGAACTCTAGCCCCTAATTTTCTATTGAAAACGACTACTTTTTCAGGTTTATGATTCGCTAATTCGATAGCTTCATCTACTAAAGGTTTGTAAGCAATTAATCTGTCGATTTCAATTCCTGATGAAGCGGTGATGATAGCTTTTGGCTCGCAATCATCGATACGAATCGCAAGTTCATGTGGTGCAAAACCTCCAAAAACTACCGAATGCGTTACTCCTATTCTTGCGCAAGCCAACATAGCGAATGCGGCTTGAGGAATCATTGGCATATAGATTACAGCTGTATCGCCTTTTTCTAAACCTAATGACAATAAACCTCCAGCTAATTTGGCTACTTCGGTTTTAACTTCGTTAAATGTATACTTTTTTACAGTTTGCGTAACGGGTGAATCGTAGATGATAGCTACTTGTTCGCCATAACCATCTTGAATGTGTTTATCAACGGCAAGATAGCAAGCGTTTAAATTTCCATCTGTAAACCATAAAGGATAACCATTTTTATCGGTTGATAAAATGTTCGATGGTAAATTATACCATTCTAATTGATTCGCTTGTTCCTTCCAGAATTCTTCAGAAGAAGTAATACTTTTATTATAAATATCGCAATAATTCATTTGTATTATTCAATTTATGTGATTTATTTTCTTTAGTAAATGTAGAAAATAAAATAATGCCAAATAAATTAATGTTGCTAAATAGGTATAGATGATTCTTGATTTGGATTATTTATTTTTTAAATATTTTGAAATCGTATTGGTATAAATATCGTCAAAATCAATATGAGTTATATCAGAATATTGAATTTCAGTAAAATCTTCGTCAAATTTACCAGTAGCATCAAAATAATTTATAACAACTTTATTGCTTGTTACTTTTAATATTGGACCAATATCAAATGAGTCTTGTTCAGAAATTTCATTTATAATAATTACATTGAATCCTAATTTATGAATAGAATTAAATATGCTTTCCCAATTATTTAATTCAATATTTGGCTTTTTAATTGAATCTTTTATGCCTTCCAATTTACAAATCTTATCGAAGAAAACATCATTTTTATTTCTCCTAATTTTAGAAACTTGATGAATTGGAAAAACTAAAAAACCTCTAACGAAAAAATCGTCAACTTCTTTAAAAAGAACGAAATCATTGGAGAAATCAACGATGTAACCTGTTTTAGAACTCAATTCTTCTTTATTGACAATTCTTGAAATTTTGCAATATTTTCTTTTAATTGTAAAATCATTAATTTTATTTAGAATTGAAACTTTACTCATAGTTGCTATTTTATAATTTATCCCAACAAATCCTCCACTTTCTCCACTACTTTCTTAATCGAAAACGGTTTTGTCATGTAAGCGTCTGCACCAAGAGCTAAACCTTTTTCAATGTCACTTTTTTTGTTTTTTGCAGATAAGAACATCACTTTTGTACGTTGTAAATTAGCATCGCTTCTAATTTGTTCTAATGTGGCAAAACCGTCAACCATTGGCATCATGATATCCAAAATGATAACATCTGGAAAATTGGTTTTTAAAATATCTAAAGCTTCTTGTCCGTCGCGTGCTATAAAAACTTCGTAATTGCTTTTCTTGAACGTATATTCAAGTGCCATTACGATATTTGGTTCGTCGTCTACAATTAAAATCTTTTTCATAAGTTTTTCTTATTGTTTTTTAAAGGTCTTATGTAATCGCTTTATTTTTAAAGGTGTTTGTTTTCAACAAACTTTTTATTGTTAGCGATTTCATGGTCTTTTAATTTTCAATATTTTTTATGGGTAAAGTGAATACAATACAAGCGCCTTTTACACTTGGTTGTACCCAAATTCTCCCTTTGTGATGTTCTATAATTTGTTTGCAAATGGCCAATCCTAATCCGCTACCAACAGGTTTTTTGAAATTCTGGTTGGATGCTTGATAAAATTTGTCAAATATAACGTCAAAATCGTTAGGATTAATACCTTTTCCGTTGTCTTGCACCGAAGTTTCTATAAAATTATCTTTCTTTTTAACTTGAATGGTGATTAAACCATCGGTTTCTGGACAAAATTTTATGGCGTTTGATAGTAAATTAGTCACTACTTGAATTATTCTATCTTCATCATAATAGGCCAAAACCGTGTCTTTACTTTCGACATAAACACTGATGTTTCGGTTCTTAATTAACTGTTTTAAAGGTTCAATCGAATGTTCAATCGTGGCAATTAGGTTGTTTTGACTTGGATGAATGGTTTGTTTTCCAGTTTCGAATTTTTCTAAATCCAAAATTTTATCAATCAAACGATTCAATCTGTCAGATTCCGAAATGATATTTTGTAAAAACTGTTTTCGTAATTCTTCTGGAATTTCATCATCATCATGCAAAATCTCACTTGCTGCACGAATGGCTGTAATTGGCGTACGAAGTTCGTGTGTTACGGTGTCTAAAAATTCATCTTTTTGAACGTCTTTTCTAACCAATGTTTCATTGGCTTTTTGTAATTCGAAAGTGATTTTTTGGAGTTGGTTTGAAGTTTCTGTTAATTTTTTGTTGATTGTGATGTTTTCTTTCGATTCTTCTAGAATTTTTAATACTTCTGGTAACGTGATTTTTTCTTCTTTTACAACACTCGAAATTAGAATTCTTGCTGAAGCCGTTCCAATGTGACCCGTTAATAAATTTTCGGCGAATTTTACTAATCTCGCATCGGCTAATTCTTGATCTTTATCTACATTGTACTTCACATTAAAAATATTCATGGCGCGTTTGGTACGTTCTTCGCCTAAAAATCGAATCAAAACTTTTTCGATATCACGTGTGTAAGCGGTTCCTTTCCATACGAAAGCATTTTCATGATTTGTGCTATATTTATCGATATCAACGTACATTTCTGCATAATTACGTTCGCGATAATTTCCTTTAAAACTAACTGAAACCGCGAAATATGTCAATGTATTAAACAACATACTCCAAAAAAAAGTATGTGGAACCGGTTGCAAATAATCCAATCCAAAAAGTTGAAAAGGTTTTAACAAATTAATTTTCATAAAACCTTCGGTAACAAAAGAACTTTCATCATTGGTTAACCCAATAGCATAAGGCAATAACAAAGTATAAATACAAATAATAAATCCGATTAAAATGCCATAAATAGCACCTAATCTTGAACCTCTTCGCCAGAAAATGGCTCCAAAAAATGCTGGTGCTAATTGAGCAATAATAACAAACGAAATCAATCCAATAGAAACCAAACTGTAATCTAATGCGAAGAATCGGTAAATGAAATACGCGGCTATAATTAGAGAGAAGATTCCGATTTTACGAATGTTGACAATCTTTTTGTTATTGATGATTTGTTCTTCATTCTTCAATTTACCTAAAAAAGTATACGGAATCAACAAGTTGTTACTCAACATGGTAGACAAACTAATACTTGATACCACAATCATCGAAATTGCTGCGGAAAATCCGCCAAGAAAAACTAAAACGGTTAGCGTTTGATTATTAAAAAACTGCGGAATCAAAAGCGAATACGTATCGGCATTGACATTTTTTCCATCAAACAATACGTTTCCGCCCCAAGCAATTGGATAGACAAAAAGGTTGAACAATAATAAGTACAAAGGAAACAACCAAATCCCCGTTTTAATATGGCGTTCTCTGTTATTTTCTACCACAGAAATTTGAAATTGTCTTGGCAATAAGAAAATAGCAAAAAGCGAAACCATACTCAAAAAGAACCAGTTTAATCCTTGTTCTAATCCGCCAATGGTGTTTTTTTCTTTGAAGTTTTCTAAAAGTGATGCTTTTGCATAGATATCATCGTATCCATCAAAAACGAAGAACGTAACGTAAACTCCAACGATTAAAAAGAAGACTAACTTTAGAACGCTTTCTAAAGCTACAGCAGTTACAATTCCTTTACGTTTTTCAGAAGCATCTACATAACGTGTTCCATAATAGGATGCAAATAAGGCTAAAGCAATAGCAACATAAGTCGTTGTATCATCAAAAATGTAAGAACTTGTATTGGTTTGGGTTACAATGTGAAAAGTTTCAGAAATTGCTTTTAATTGTAAAGCGATGTAAGGAATAATTCCAGCCAAACAAACCACAGTCACAATCGCGCCTAAAAAACGACTGTTTCCATATCGCAGTGAAATAAAATCGGCAATACTTGAAATTTTATTTACTCTAGAAATACGAATAATTTTCTTTAAAATAATAATCCAAGCGGGAATAATTATTATAGGACCAATATAGATAGGTAAATAATTCAAACCTGAATTTGCTGCTACTCCGATACTTCCATAGTACGTCCAAGCAGTACAATATACTGCTAAAGACAAGGAATATATATACGAATTATTTGTCCATTTGATGTTCTCTTTTTTCTCTGCCCAATGCGCAATAAAAAAAAGAATACCCAAATAGCCTAATAAAATAAGTAATAAAATAGCACTATTCATAATAACGTTGTACTACAATCCAAGACATTAATACTGAAAACAACCAAACAGAAAAAATATAAATATAGATTACTGGAAATCCCAATACATTATCAGCACTATCAAATAGTAAAACGATTGGTAAATTCAATACCAATAAAAGTAACAATGATAAAACTACTAGTTTCTGTTGATGTCTTTTTTTCATAAAGAATACGTTTATAAAACCTAAAAGCTCTTATGTAAAATAAGAGCTTCTAAGATAAGTATTTTTATTTTAATTAATCTTCATATTCGTCCGTGATTGCATACCAACCAAAAATAGTTAATCCGGTAACAATCATTGGTAAAAGTATAAAGAAAATAATGATTCCAAAAACTAAATCATCTTGTTTTCCTGAAGTTAACTTTCCTCCAAAAATTCCAATCGAAAAATAGGCTATTGCAATTGCAAGTGCTATCCAAACGATTCCTAAATATTTTTTTATTGTGTTCATGATTATTATTTTTTAGTCGTGAAGTGTATTAATTTTTCTGTCGATGTAAATCATTCCAATTACGAAACATATTGCAGCTATTCCAATTGGATACCAAAGTCCTTCTAAATAAAACTCTACATCTCCTGCCTCCTTAGAAGTAGTAACAAAATAGGTTGAAATAGCTGGAAGCAATCCACCAAATATACCATTCCCAACGTGATATGGCAATGACATTGAGGTATATCTAATCTTAACTGGGAACATTTCTACAAGGAATGCGGCAATTGGACCATAAACCATGGTTACAAAAATCACCTGAATGAAAACCATTAATACTAAGAACCATCGATCGCTATTGTTAATCATTTTGGTCACTTTTGTTTCCACTTTATCTTTTCCTTTATCATCTACCATTACTTTTCCACTTTCAAAATGGATAGTTTTGATTTCTTCTACAGTAGTTCCATCAGTATAAGCTTTTGTAGTAGTATAGATAGAATCCATTTTAGTAGCATCAATTTCTTTTAAAGAAGGAACTACTTTAGTTTTCTCAACGATTTCAGTTTTTAAAGTTAAATCTGTTGAAGCATACATAGCTCTGTAAATTGGGCGATACGCTAAAATAGCAATTAACATTCCACTCATCATAATTACTTTTCTACCTACTTTATCACTCAACCATCCAAAAAATACGAAGAATGGAGTTCCTAATAAAAGTGCAATTCCTAGTAATGTATCTACTTGAGAAGAATCAATACTTTGAACAGTTTTTAAGAAGTTCATCGCATAGAATTGTCCTGTATACCAAACAACTCCTTGTCCCATTGTAGCACCAAATAAAGCTAAAAGAACAAATTTTAAATTGTATTTATGACCAAAACTTTCTTTTAATGGATTTGTAGATGTTTTACCTTCTGATTTTGCTTTCGCGAAAGCTGGTGATTCGTGCATGTTTTTACGAATCAAGAACGAAACATAAACCATAACAATAGAAACCCAAAACGGTACTCTCCAACCCCACTCATCAAACGCTTCTTTAGACATTAATCCTTTTGTAAGCAAGATAACCACTAAGGAAATAAATAAACCTACCGTAGCTGTAGTTTGAATCCAAGATGTCCAATATCCTTTTTCGTTTTTAGGAGCGTGTTCGGCCACATAAGTTGCAGCTCCCCCATATTCACCACCAAGAGCTAAACCTTGAAGTAAACGTAGAATTAATACAATAACAGGCGCAGCATAACCAATTGTTTCAAAACTTGGAATACAACCAATTACAAAAGTAGCTCCTCCCATTAACATTAAAGTTACCATGAAAGTATACTTTCTTCCAATTAAATCTCCTAATCTTCCAAAGAAAAGGGCTCCAAATGGACGCACTACGAAACCTGCAGCAAATGTTGCTAATGTTGATAAAAAAGCCGCCGTTGGATTGTCAGAAGGGAAAAATTTAGTAGATAAAACTACTGCTAAACTTCCAAAAATGTAGAAGTCATACCATTCAATCATTGTTCCCATAGAGGAAGCCGAAATAACTTTCCAGATTCCTTTTGATGATTTGTTATCGCTCATAATTTAATTGTATTAGTTTGTTATAAATAGATTTGTAATTGTATGATGAATTCACCTTTGTAATTATCAATTTTGTCAACTGCTGAATAAACTGGACGCGTTGAATATTGCGTAGTAATTTTAGCATGGTGACCATCTAAGAAAAAGTTAGCTCCTAAATCAAATTGACTACTTGCTTTTTCTAAAGCATCAAAGTTTTTATAAGTATAAGCTCCAAATGGCTGAATTCTCACTTTTGGTTTTTCGTTTTTATTTGGTAATAAAACACCCGCTTGTGTATACCAAATATTTCCTGTTCCTACCATTGGTTGTAAATTTCCTGCTCCCGCTAATGCTGGTGAACCTGTAAAAGTAGGATCAACAACACCTTCATTCATAATTCCAAGGTTTCTTAAATAATTAGGACCAAAATCATAATTATAGAAAACACTGTAAGCTGTAATTGCCATTTTTTTCTCTTTAGCACCAATTGGCATATCTAAGAAAACATCTCCAGCAAATAAATTAATCGCATGTTCTTTAATTACTCCATTTACAGAAGTTTGTGTTCCTTTTGGCGCATTATAAAAACCAGCTCCAATGTTGAACATTCTTTTAGTTCCTAAGTAAGTTCCTACTTTGTAAGGTAAAAAGTTAGCTTCTTTATCAAAGAATTGATATTCCACATAACCTGCTTTTGACCATTGTGTAGTGTTGTTATTATCAACAGCTTTTGCTATACTCGCATCGGTAACATTTGTTGGTGTTTGATTTGTTGCAAAAGGTTTATTGATACTAAAACGATATTCAAATTTGTTATATTTCCCTTTTGCGAAAATTCCAATTTGTCTGGCAAACTGATCGGAATTCTCTATCAAAGGCCAGTTGAAAATTGGTGCATCAACCGTTAGATAGTTTAAGGTAGAAGACATGGTCATACGAGATAATCCCATATAATAATGTAAACCTGCTCCTACTGACAAACTAAAAGGTTTTGATTCTTTAGGTAATACTAATGCGTATTCATTCCATGCATCATGAAAGAATAAACCTGGTTTTTTTCCAGCGCCATAGCCACCAGTTCCAGCCGAACCTGAAGCACCACCATTAATAAAAGTTTGATTGTTAATCCCTATATGAGTCAAAATCATATAACGGGGAGAAATTTGTGCATAAGCTAATAATCGCAAACGACGTAAGCCTGCATCTTCATGACTAGAAACAGTTTCGTCTCCAATCATCGAACCCGGATTCAAATCGGTTGAACGAAGCCAAACTTGATTCCATGCAATAAAACGCATGTATTTGGTTCCTTCTGGATTTAAGTTGAATTTTAAACCTCCTCCATAATCAGGTGAGCCCTGAGCGGATACTAGCAGAGATAAAAATAATCCTGAAATAGTTAGTAATTTTTTCATAATTTAATTTTGGTTAGTTATGCATTTCTGCAGTACCAAATTCTAAAATTATGTTAATGAAAAAAATTACAATATATATTTTTGTTAAAACGTATAGCTAATCTTTAAAACGTTCCCATTTTATGAGCATAAATTTATCTCCAAGTTCAGTTATAATCATACCAGCTCCCGATAATTGATCTTTGTTTTGCAAAAATTCTACCAACTCATTGTGCTTAAAAATCTTATAAGTAGGATGATAATTAGGATGAGGTGGTTTCTTGATCTTAAACTCTTTTACCCAATTGCTAATGGAAACGTGCGAAACACCAATGATTCGCTCAATTTCTCTAAAACTCAAACCTTCTAAATACAATTGCAAAGCTTTCGTTACATAGTAATCATCTATCTTTTTTCCTAATTTATTGACAGTGAAGTAATAATTACACGATTTACACAAATAGCGCTGTCTATCTTTGATAATACCACTTTTTACAATACTGTCACTTTGACATTTTGGACAGGATAAAATCTTCATATATATAATTTTTGCATAAATATACTAATTTTGCAAAATATACAAAAAATAATATCATAAAAATTTCAATTTATTTTTTTACTTATTGCAATTTTCAGGTTTTAAAATTATGAATAGTATAATTTTAGCTTTAAATCGCTACATTTTTAATTTTGATAAAATGAAAAAAAATCCATTTTTGTTGTGAAAAAGTATAGTTATTTTATTTAATTTGTAAAAACAACACAAAACCATGCAATTCGACATACAAAATACCGAATCTTCCGCTTTATACAAGCTTTTAACAGGTACTGTAATTCCAAGACCAATAGGCTGGATTTCAACAATTGATACAGATGGAATCAACAACCTTGCTCCTTTTTCTTTCTTTAATGTGGTGAGCGAAGATCCACCACACGTCATGTTTTCCACCGTTCGAACAGGAAACAAAAACAAAGACACTTTAAATAACATATTAGATAATAAACAATTCGTGGTTAATTTAGTGACCGAAGAAGTTGTAGAACAAATGAACACCACTTCTCAAAGCGTAGCTACTGATGTTGACGAATTTGAATTAGCAAACGTTACTCCTATTGATTCAATTTATATCAAGCCAAAACGAGTAAAAGAAAGCTTAGTACATTTTGAGTGCGAAATGGTACATCATTATTTTATTGAAAATCATCAAAATGGCGGCGCTTGTATTATCATTGGTAAAATTATTACCATGCATATAGACGATTCTATATTAATGGAAAATCACAGAATCAATTTAGACACATACAAACCTGTTGCCCGTTTAGCAGGTTCCAATTACAGTAAATTAGGAGAAATATTCTCAATTAAAAGACAATAAATATATGAAAGCAATAATTCCCCCTTCGGGGGTTAGGGGGCTCAAAATAACAGTTATAGGTGGTGGTCCAGGCGGACTTTACTTTTCGATATTAACAAAAAAAGCAATGCCACATTGCCAAATCGATATTTACGAACGTAACAAACCCGATGATAGTTTTGGATTTGGTGTCGTATTTTCAGATGAAACTTTAGGTGAATTCCTAAAACGCGACATGCAATCCTATGAATTAATCCGAAGCAAATTTGCCTATTGGGATGATATCATCGTTGCTCGTGATGGTGAATCTGTGAATATTGCTGGAAATGGTTTTTGTGGTTGTTCTCGTAAAACATTGTTACAACTATTACAACAACGTTGCATCGAAGAAGGTGTAAATCTGCATTTCGAGCAAAATGTTGATGATTTATCGCAATTCGCGGATTCGGATATTATTTTAGCTTCAGACGGAATCGCAAGTGCGATTCGTACACAATACCAAAAAGAATTCGGAACCAAAATCGAATTAAAGAAAAACCGATTTGTTTGGTTGGGTTCTACGAAACCTTTAGATGCTTTTACTTATTTCTTCAAAAGCACACCTCACGGAACCATTGTAGCTCACTCGTATCAATACGAAGAAGGTATGAGTACGTGGATTTTCGAATGTTCAGACGAAACATGGCAAAAACACGGTTTTGAAGTTACAAATGAAGCCGATACGATGGCTAAAATCGCGAAAATCTTCAAAGAAGAATTAGACGGACATCCATTGATTTCCAACAAATCGCATTGGCGTCAATTTCCGCATGTTACGAATGAAAAATGGTATCATAACAATATCGTTTTATTAGGCGATGCCAAAGCTACAGCCCACTACTCTATTGGTTCAGGAACCAAATTAGCGATGGATTGTGCAATCGGTTTATCAGATGCCGTAATTGCGAATCCAAATAATGTGCAAGCTGCTTTCGAACAATACGACAAAACTCGAAGAAATACGGTAGAAATGATTCAATATGCCGCAGTCGTTTCTTTAGATTGGTTCGAAAATATGGACCGTCACATGCAACATCCATTCCAACAATTTGCTTTTGGATGCATGACACGTTCTAAAAAAGTAACGTATGAGAATTTACGTTTGAGAGATAGTTCGTTTACCGATAAAGTTTTAAAAGAATTTAACGAGAATCTTGTCAAATCGAGCGAAGTCGAGACTGTTTCGGCTGCCTTCACTCCTTTCAAAATTAGACAACTAGAACTCCCAAACCGCATCGTTATGGCACCAATGGGACAATATTCTGCTGTAGATGGATTGGTTTCTGATTGGCATTTAGTCCATTACGGAAGTCGAGCTACTGGTGGTGTAGGATTAATCATTACCGAAATGACCGCCATTTCTGAAACCGGAAGAATTACCGAAGGTTGTGCTGGAATTTACAATGCAGAACAAGTAAACCAATGGAAAAAAATTACCGATTTCATACATAACAATACAGAAACAAAAATCGGAATTCAATTAGGACATTCCGGAAGAAAAGGTGCTACTAAAAAACCTTGGGAAGGCAACGGACCAATGGAAACCCCTTGGGATTTAATCTCAGCTTCTCCTATTCCATTTAATGACAATTTTGCGACTCCAAAAGAAATGACTTTGGAAGATATGGCGGAAATCAAATCGCAATTCGTACAAGCAGCTAAAAATGCAGACGAAGCAGGCTTTGATATGATTGAATTACAAGCGCATCATGGCTTTTTATTAGCTTCATTCTTATCGCAATTAACCAATATTCGTACGGATGAATTTGGTGGTAGCATCGAAAACCGTTTGAAATATCCATTAGAAGTTTTTATAGCGATTCGGGAAGTATTCTCTGCTGATAAACCAATCTCAGTGCGTATTTCAGCAACAGATTGGGCAGAAAACGGAATTTCAGAACAAGAAGCAATAACTATTGCAACTGCATTCAAAAATGCCGGAGCGGATATCATTAATGTTTCAACAGGAAATACTGTCGCTGCTCAAAAACCATTAACGGGTAGAATGTGGCAAACGCCTTTTTCAGATGCTGTTCGAAATACCGTTCATATTCCAACGATAACCGCTGGATACATTCAAGATATTGACCAAATCAACACGATTCTTTTAAACGGAAGAGCCGATTTAGTCGCTTTAGGAAGACCTTTATTGTTAGACGCTAATTTTGTTAGAAATGCTCAAGCCTACGAACAATTTCAATCAACAGATATTCCAAATCCATACAAAATGGGTGTTTCGCATTTATATCCGCTAAAAGCTTCCGAAAGAAAACAAGTGGAAGGCATGAAAAAAGCATTAAAACCTAAGAGTAATAAGAAATAATTAATTACGAATTAGAAATTACGAATTATGAAAAGTGATAATGTTGTACAAATAAAAAGTTTCGCATTTGCGGTCCGAATAATTAAGGTTTTTAAATATTTATCTGAACAAAAAAAGGAATTTGTTTTAAGTAAACAACTATTAAGATGTGGAACTTCAATTGGAGCTAATATTGAAGAAGCTATTGGAGGACAATCAGGAAAAGATTTTTTCGCCAAATTAACCATATCCTATAAAGAAGCAAGAGAAACACATTATTGGATTAGATTATTAAAAGATACTGATTATTTATCTATTGAAGAAGCAGACAGCTTACTTAAAGATGTTGATGAGTTACTTAGAATAATTGGTTCCATTCAAAAAACGTTACGTAATTCGTAATTTAAAATTCGTAATTAATGAAGGATAATTTCGCTCACAATAGCTTACCATCTCTGGAATTACAACCAGAATACACCTTTTTGGATTTACCTCAATTCCAACAACCAGAAATGTTGAATTGCGTGGATAAATTGCTAGATAGTCATATTCGAGAAGGTCGTGGAAATAATAGTTGTATTCGCACCTTTGAGGAAACTTGGACGTATCAAGATTTGTTTGAAAAAGCAAATCAAATTGCACATGTTTTGGTGGATGATTTAGGATTACAATCTGGCAATCGTGTTTTGATTCGTTCGGCTAATAATCCGATGATGGTCGCGTGTTGGTTTGCAATTCTTAAAGCGGGCGGAATTGTTGTAGCCACCATGCCATTACTTCGTTCTAAAGAATTGACTACGATTATTGATTGTGCCGAAATCTCGCATGTATTATGTGATAAGGAATTGGAAGAAGAAATGCATTTGGTAAAATCAGATTTCCTGAAACAAACGTGTTTTTATGGCAATTCTCAATTGGAAGAATTAATGGCTTCTAAACCGAAAACTTTCGACAATTATCATTCAAAATCGGATTCAGTTGCTTTAATTGGTTTTACTTCTGGAACTACGGGTTTACCCAAAATGACCGCACATTATCACAGAGATATTTTGAATATTTGTGAAGCATTTCCACAATATTCGCTCCAACCCACACCAAATGATATTTTCACAGGAAGTCCACCATTAGGATTTACATTTGGTTTGGGCGGATTGGTGTTGTTTCCAATGTATTTTGGTGCTTCAACATTTTTAATCGAAAAACCAAGTCCAGATTTGTTATTAAAAGCGATTCAAGACTTTAAAATTACGATTTGCTTCACGGCTCCTACTGCTTGGCGTATCATCACTACAAAAGTTCAGGATTACGATATTTCAAGTTTGAGAAAATGTGTTTCTGCTGGCGAAACCTTGCCGTTAAAGGTTTGGCAAGATTGGTATGATACTACGGGTTTAAAAATCATAGACGGAATCGGTGCTACCGAAATGTTGCATATTTTCATTTCTTCCAATGAAGAAAACATGAAACCAGGCGCTACAGGTAAAGCCATTACAGGTTACGAAGCCAAAATCATAGACAAAATAGGTAACGAATTACCAAGAAACGAAGCCGGAAGACTAGCGGTTCGTGGAATTACAGGTTGCAAATACCTAAATCGAGAAGAAAAACAACGTGAATACGTAGAAAACGGTTGGAACATCACAGGCGATATTTTTCGTCAAGATGAAGAAGGTTATTTTCATTTTGTGGCTCGTGGCGATGATATGATTATTTCTTCGGGCTATAATATTGCGGCAATTGAAGTAGAATCCGTACTTTTAACCCACGAAGATATATTAGAATGTGCCGTAGTAGGTTTACCTGATGAAGAACGAGGAATGTTAGTTTGTGCTCACATTGTGTTACATGACAACACTAAAGCAACAGATGTAATGAAGAATCGTATTCAACACTGGTTCAAAGAAGTAGCTGCTCCGTATAAATATCCAAGAGTGATTAATTTCGTAGAAAGTTTACCAAAAACAGAGACAGGGAAAATACAACGATTTAAGTTGAAATAATATCAAGACATATATAATGAGTGAATTCAAAAAACAAGAAAAAGTGCGTTTCCAACATGTTGATTATGCTGGTATTGTCTTTTATCCCCGATTTTTAGAAATGCTAAATTGTTTAGTAGAAGATTGGTTTGAAGAAGCCTTAGATCGTCCTTTTTCAAAAATGCACGAAACCAATGGTATTCCAACGGTTGATTTAAAAATTCAATTCAAAAATGCCGCAAGATTAGGCGAAATCTTAACCAAAAAATTGTGGGTAAAAGAATTAAAGAACTCTTCTATTCTTTGCGGATTTCAGTTTGCAAATGAATCAGAAAACACCGTTTTAGAAGGCGAAGTTACCTTAGTAAACGTAGCTTTCAATCCAGATAGAAACGGCATCAAAGCCGAACCTTTCACAGAAGAAATGAAATCAAAAATTATGAATTACCAATTATGAATTACGATTTAACCTCGTTTCTATTCATAATTCGTAATTTTAAATTCGTAATTATATAACTATGGAATTCAAAAAATTCAAAGCTGCAACCGTTCAAACGTCACCTGTATTTCTAAATGTAGAAAAAACAGTGGATAAAGCTATTTCATTCATTAAAGAAGCGAGCAATAACGGAGCCAAATTAATCGCTTTTCCAGAGGTTTTTTTAGCTGGATATCCATATTGGAATTGGATTATGACACCCGTTCAAGGTAGTAAATGGTATGAAGAATTATATAAAAATTCGGTTGACGTTGCTGGTCCAGAAATAAAAAAACTTTGCTTAGCTGCCAAAGACAATGACATTCATATTGTGATGGGAATCAACGAGCGAGGTAAAAGCTATGGCGAAATTTACAATACCAATTTAATCATTGACAACAAAGGTGTTATCGTTGGAAAACATAGAAAGTTAGTTCCAACATGGGCCGAAAAACTAACTTGGTCTTCAGGTGATGGTTCTTCGTTAAAAGTGTACAATACAGAAATTGGTCCCATCGGAACTTTAGCTTGTGGCGAAAACACAAATACATTAGCCCGTTTTACGCTACTTTCTCAAGGCGAATTGATTCACATTGCGAATTACATTTCATTACCTGTAGCGCCACCTGATTACGATATGGCAGAAGCGATTAAAATTCGTGCCGCAGCGCATTCGTTTGAAGGAAAATTATTTACGATTGTTTCGTGTTCGACCGTTTCGCAAGAAATAAAAGATGCTTTACGTGCTGATGTTCCTAATGTAGATGAATTATTGGATAGAAAAAGTTCTGCTTTCTCTGGATTTATTGGTCCTAATGGCGCTGTTATTGGACAACCATTAATCGACGAAGAAGGAATGGTCTATGCCGAAATTGATTTAGCAAAATGCATCCAACCCAAACAAATGCACGATATTTTAGGTCATTACAACCGATTTGATATTTTCGATTTACGAGTAAACACTGCTCCAACTCGAAAAATTACGTTTATTGATAATCATGAAGAATTTAATAAAAGATAAATAATTGGTGACTGAGGCTCTCAAAGTCACCAATTAAAACATAAAATTATGGAAGAAAACAATTATTCAGACGACCAATACGGAAGAGCGCGAGTTCAAGATTCCGATGAACTAAAAGCCTATTATAAAGAATTAGAAACGCTTGGTGCTGGCGCTTTATGGACGGTCGCTAATGATATTGAACCTTGGGAACCACGTTCTTCTTCGGTTCCTATGTTATGGAAATATGATGATTTACGCGAATTAGTTCTAAAATCATCCGAATTAGTAACGCCAGAACAAGCGGGAAGACGTGTTGTATATTTAGTAAACGACAAACGCAAAGATGTTTCGGCTGCTGTGGGTTGGTTGTATACTGGAATTCAAGTAACACGTCCTGGCGAATTCACTTCGGCACACCGTCATCGTGCTTCAGCCCTACGTTTTATTATGGAAGGTGAAAAAGGTTATACGGTTGTTGATGGTAATAAAATCATGCTAGAAGTCAATGATTTTGTCATTACTCCTAATTCCACTTGGCATGAGCATGGTGTAGAAGAAGGCGGAAAAACGTGTATTTGGCAAGATGGTTTGGATATTCCGTTAGTGAATGCTTTAGAAGCGAATGATTATGCAATTTATGATGGTAAGCAAGAATTGGTAAAACCATTAAACTTCTCGCCTATTACTTATGGTTGTGCGGGATTAATTCCAGCCGATAAAACTTGGGATAAACCATATTCGCCATTATTCAAATATTCTTGGAAGAATGTTTATCCAGCGTTATTAGAAGCACAAAAAGTGAATGAAGTCCATCCTTTTGATGGGATTTTTATGCAATATTCGAATCCGTTAACTGGCGGACACGTAATGCAAACTATGGGAGCAGCTATGCAATTATTACCAGCAGGTTTCAAAGGAAAAGCACACAAACACACAGGTTCATTTGTGTACCAATGCGCCAAAGGAAGAGGTTACACCATCATCAACGGAAAACGTTTAGATTGGAAAGAAAGAGATATTTTCTGCGTTCCGAGTTGGGCGTGGCACGAACATCACAACTTATCCGAAACAGAAGATGCTTGCTTATTCAATTTCAATGATTTACCAGTAATTGAAGGTTTAGGATTATATCAAGGAAGAGAATTAACAGAAAACAACGGACATCAACAAATTCAATAACAATATCAAGTTCAAAAAGCAATCACAACAAAAAACTTTGCGAACTTTGCGTTTAATTAAAGAATATGAAACTACTTACTTACAAAACTCAAGACACCGAGCCACGTTTAGGCTTTATTCATAACAACCAAGTCATCGATATGCAGGATTTTGGAGATGTTTCCAATTTCCCGTTACCTAATGATATGTTGGAATTAATCGATATGGGATTTGAAATTATTCCAGAAATCACAGAAATGATTGCGGAAACACCTGAGAATTTCTTTGAAGAAATCGCTTATGAAATGGATGAAGTAACGATTTTGGCTCCTATCGAAAAACCAAGAAAAAACATCATTGGAATTGGGTTGAATTATACTGAACACGTTGCAGAAAGCGCTCGTACGTTAGATACAACTGGAAAACTTCCAACCAAACCAATTATCTTCTCAAAACCACCAACAACGGTTACAGCTACCAATACCGAAATTATCAAAAATACCAAACTTACATCTCAATTGGATTGGGAATGTGAATTAGCGGTAATTATATCAAAAAAAGGGAAATACGTACCAAAATCTGAAGCATTAGATTATGTGTTTGGATATACGGTAATTAACGATATTTCAGCACGTGATTGTCGAAGAGAAGGGCAATGGATTGTTTCCAAAGGTCAAGATACATTCGCTCCAATGGGACCTGTAATCGTAACAAAAGACGAAATTGAAAACCCACACAACTTGAATTTATCATTAAAAGTTAATGGAGTTGAAAAACAAAATTCGAATACCAAATTCATGCTGTTTAACATCAACGATTTGATAGAAGATTTAAGCACCGTTTTCACTTTAGAAGCAGGCGACATCATCGCAACAGGAACTCCAGCAGGTGTTGGTGCCGGTCGCGACCCACAAGAATGGATGTACAATGGAGATGTGGTGGAAGCTACTGTGGAAGGAATTGGTACAATAGTGAATACAATTAAAGAAATATAATAAAAGTATGCAGTCGCAGTTTTCAGTTTTCAGACTGCTAACTGTGACTGAGACTGTAAACTAATAAACATGAAATACAGAATAGGCCAAATAGTTCCATCCTCAAACGTAACGATGGAAACCGAAATACCAGCAATCTTCCGTTCGCGTGAAACGATTTTACCGGAACGTTTTACGTTTCACAGCAGTAGAATGCGCATGAAAAAAGTAACCAAAGAAGAATTGGAAGCTATGGATGCCATGAGTTTGAAATGTGCGCAAGAATTATCCGATGCTCACGTTGACGTAATGGGTTACGCTTGTTTAGTAGCCATTATGAGTATGGGACGCGGTTATCATTGCGTTTCGGAAGTGAATTTACACCAAGAAACAGTGGCGAATGACTTCCCTACTCCTATTGTAACTTCGGCTGGTGCTTTGATTAATGGATTGAAAGTTTTGGGTGCGAAACAAATTTCTATTATTACGCCTTACATGCGTCCTTTAACAGACAAAGTGGTAGATTATATCGAACATCAAGGGATTAAAGTAAAACAAAGCATTGCTTTAGAAATTCCTGATAACTTAGAAGTAGCGGCTCAAAATCCGATGAATTTATTGGAAATCTACAAACAATTAGATTTAACCGATGTGGATGTTTTAGTAGCTTCCGCTTGTGTACAAATGCCTTCTTTAGAAGCTATCGATTTGATTCAAGCAGAATGCGGTATTCCTGTTACTTCAGCAGCTGTTTGTACTACTTATGAAATGATGAAGAAATTAGGAATCGAAGCCAAATCAGCGATTGGTGGTGAATTGTTGAGTGGGAAGTATTAAAAAACATAATAAGAAAAACCCTGAAATTTAGTATTTCAGGGTTTTACACATAATTTGAAAATCAATTATTTTCTACTCATTAAAATTCTTAAAATATACCAGAACAATAACATAATAGAAGCGAACAATTGCAATGAAGCTCCTACGTATTGATCCGTACTGAATTGGTCTTTAATTTGGCTTGTTTGGTATAAAATACTAGCAGAAGCTAATACCACCATCCCAACAGAAAACCATAATCCTAAATTAAATCCGAAAATAGCTCCTACAACGATAACTCCTAAAGCTACAAAACCACCGATAGTGATTGCTGTTCTTAAGAATGAGAAATCCGTTTTTGTCATAAAAACTACTGCAGTTAAGCCTGAAAACATGAACAATGTGATAATCGCAGATTGCATAATCATTTCACCACCAGAGTATAACACGGCAAAGGCAATCATTGGTAAGAAGATAATAGCTTCTAATAACACATATAAACCTAAACCTAAATATTGTTTATCTCTATCAGGATGGAAAACCAAACGGTCTGACAAAGTAGAACCTAACCAAAATAATCCTAAAATAAACAACCAAACGAATTTACCGCCCATCATCATTAAAATCCATTCCATTGGAACAATTCGTAATAAAATAGATTCTACTAGCATAAAAGCTAAAATAGCATACGCAACATGACTATACGTCTTTTTAAAAAAGGTAGCTCTATCTGCATCAGTTGCATAAGAAACTACCACATTGTTTTCTGAGTTCATAAAAATTTGTTTAAAGTTTATCGAATGTACTATTTTTATTGAAATAAAAAAATTTTAAATCTAGTATATCAATCAAAAAACAATAAAACACTTAAAATTCAAACTAATAAAATTTAAAAATGTTGCACAATATAAAAGTAAATAGGCATCCCAATTGTTATGTTTACAGGGAATGTAATTGCTAAAGCCATAGGTAAAAACAACCCGGGATTAGCTTTCGGAACCGTTATTTTCATTGCTGCCGGAACTGCTATGTAAGAAGCACTCGCCGCCAATATCGCAAAAATAAATCGATTTGAAATATCATCAGTGACAAAACCACTCAAGCAAGCAAAAATTACTCCATTTACCAACGGAATTACTAAAGCAAAAGCAAAGGGAAACCAGCCATGTGAAAAAAACGATTTTAATTTTCTACCACTCGTAATTCCCATATCTAACAAGAAAATTGCTAAAAATCCTTTGAATAAATCATTTGTAAAAGGTTGAATTCCTTGTGCTTGTTTGGCATTGGCTAAAAATCCAATTATCAAACTACCTAAAATCAATAGCACACTACCATTTGTTAGCGAGTGTCTTAAAATTTCTAATTTATTTATTTTTTGGGTTTGTTCTTTATTAAATAGCGAAATTAATACCAATCCTATAATTATAGCTGGAGATTCCATAAGTGCCATAATAGCTACCATATAACCATGAAGCTCTAATTGATGTGATTCTAAATAAGAAACAGCAGTTACAAAAGTAACCGCACTAATAGATCCATAAGCAGCAGCAATAGCTCCCGCATCATATACATTCAATTTACGTTTTAAGATAAAGAAAGTATAAAGTGGAATTATTACAGCGATTGAAATTCCAAACAGCATGGACCAAATAACTTCACTATTTATAGTTTCATGCGATAATTCTTGCCCTCCTTTAAAACCGATGGCAAAAAGCAAATACAACGATATAAATTTTGAAGAATTATTTGGGATTTCTAAGTCGCTTTTTAAGTAAACCGCTATAATTCCTAAGATAAAATAAAGTAAAGCGGGATTAGTTAAGTTTTCTAATAGTAAATTTAAATCCATTTTTTAATTTTTAATGTGATGTTATTTTTTGAAGCTCTTTCTAATCGATCATTCATTGAAACTCCCAAACTATATTCGGGTAAACGTTCTGCTATAATGACATCTAAATTCATTTTATCTAACTGATGCATGGCATTATATAATTGGGAAGCCGCTACTTGTAAATCGCTTTCTTCAGATAAAACAATTTGATAATTAGAATCATAGTGCGAAACATAAGAGTCAAATAAAAGCAGTCCTACCTTTTTATCAGAGTACCACTCTAATTCTTGTTGCACATTTCTTGTCAAAATAAAATCAGTTTTAGGAGCATAATGTTTTAATAGCATGCCCGGAACAATAGGTTTTTTTTCTTTTTTATTTACCAAAGAAACAGTTCCTGCAGTTTTTTCAATTTCTTCAAGGGTTAAAGCTCCTAATCGATAAACTATAACTTTATTATCTTCAAAACCCACAATTGTAGATTCAATACCTGCAGCACATTCTCCTCCATCTAAAACCATATTGATTTGATTTCCAAAGTATTTTTCAACATGCTCAGCGCTTGTTGGACTAATACTAGTAAAAGGATTGGCACTTGGTGCTACCAAAGGAAAATTTATATAATTCAAAAGCTCTAAAGCTACGGCATGATTAGGAACTCGCACTGCCACTGTATCTTGATTTGCTGTTACTAAATCTGGAATATGAGGTTTCTTTTTTAAAATTAAAGTCAAGGGTCCAGGCCAAAAAGCATTGGCTAATTCATAAGCCATTGGTGGAATTTCTTGTGCAACCTGTTCTATATCTTCAATTCCTTTAATATGAACGATTAAGGGATTAAAAGTAGGACGCTTTTTTACGTCAAATATTTTATGAATGGCTTCGGTTTCAAAAGCATTTCCTGCCAATCCGTAAACGGTTTCGGTTGGAAAACCTATGATTCCATTTTCATTAAGATGCTGAACTGCTAAATTAATATCTGTACTTATCATTATTTCTTTTATGGGTTACAAAAATCGCAATACATTGGGTCTTCAGTTTTCTTCCCATTCGGATACAAAACTTTAGATTCGAAATTACAATGTTGACATTGGTAAATATGAGCCGATGTAGAGCGTGTTGGCATTGAACAGCTACTACATAACAAACCGGCTTCGGCACCAACCACACCAAAGCCGGGATAATTACATTCAGGGCAAACCGAGTGCAATTTGTTAATTAACTTTAAACAAACCTCTTTTATAATTTGCATCCGCGTAGGGTTTTGCATGGCTCGCATATCGGTTTCAATATAACAACCACCACCAGAAGCAATAATCGTGTCGAATATTTTTTCGGCTAAATCATAATTTGACACCCCTTTATATATTTTACTCCAATTTTCACTAGCATCTTTTAAAATAACACCATGTGAAGGGAATTGAACTTTATCTAAGAAAACCTTTAACTCTGCTTTGGTACTAACTTCACTACAATCAAAATTGGTATCCAAACTCAAAACTCGTTCTACAATTTCTAACTTATTTTTTTGATCAATTAACATGATAAATTCATCGTTTGCTGGAGCAAAAAAAACAGTGGGATGATTTCCAAACGAACCTTCGGTAGCTACCGCTAAATCAAATCCTTCTGCTTGCATTCCTTCCCAACATTTTTTTCTGAGCGTTGTTAAAGCGTCATCTTTTCGTGAGATTTCTCCCGAAAATGTACCTAAACTATCGGTATCAAAATCTTTTACTACAAAACAAGTTACACCAAGAACTGCTTCTAATAAAGGAGCTATAACTTCTTCTTTCTGATGTTTCGTTACAATAAGCAATCGACGGCCAGAAAAAAGATTGGGTTTAGTCTTCATATTCGATTTCAATGAACGATTTTATTTTTAGTTTTTTATTACGTCCTTTAGCTTCATCCAATATTGCTAAAATATGGCCTACACTTTCACGTAATTGTTCTATTCGATGTAATGCTTTTTCATCATCTTCGCCAAAACGAATTTGAGAACTAAAATTTTGCACTTTATTAAAATTTATATTTTTGTTACACATATCTAGTAAGATTTCGCGTGCTTCAATCGAATCAAACTTACCGTTAATTAGATTAATTTTTTTCAGGGTTTCCATAAATAATGTTTGTTAGATTATTAATTAAACGAATTATGGTTAACAGTACCAAAACGGCTAATCCCGCAAAGAGTTCTTGGTGGATAATGTTAGGTGTTGCTATCATTTTATAAATAAGTACCGATTCAATTATCACGCACAAAATCAAAACGAGTTGTATAGTTATTTTTTTCATAGTTAAGTTTAACCTTATGAGTTAATTACAAGTGCAAATTTTAAAATTATTATTTATATATTTTTATTTATATTTGCTATACATTATATAAAATATTTTTATGAATTATACTTTAAACCAGTTACGTATATTCTTGAAAGTAGTACAAAATCAGAGTGTTACTAAGGCATCAGAAGAGTTACATTTGACCCAACCTGCGGTATCTATTCAATTAAAAAATTTTCAAGATCAATTTGAAATTCCGCTCACTGAAGTAGTGGGAAGAAAAATATATGTAACTGATTTTGGGAAAGAAATTGCCGAAGCAGCGGAACAAATCTTACAACAAGTCAGCACTATTGATTATAAAACATTAGCCTACAAAGGACAGCTTTTTGGAAAAATCAAAATTTCAGTCGTTTCTACTGGAAAATATGTGATGCCGTACTTTTTGGCTGATTTTTTAAAAATGCATCCCGGAGTAGAATTAGAAATGGATGTGACCAATAAAAATAAAGTAGTAAAAAGTTTGCAAAATAATGAAGTAGATTTTGCTTTGGTTTCCATTCTACCTGAAAAAATGAAAGTAGAAAAAATTGATTTAATGCAAAACAAATTGTTCTTAGTGGGCAATATGGAAGAAGATTTTACTAAGAAAAAGAAAATTGAAGCTATTTTAGAAAACCGTCCCTTATTATTCAGAGAAAATGGTTCTGGAACACGCCAAACTATGGAGCGTTTCATTGTACAACAAGATTTAAAGATTAGCAAACGTATGGAATTAACTTCAAATGAAGCCATAAAACAAGCTATTTTAGCTGGCTTAGGATATTCAATTATGCCTTTAATTGGAATTCGTAAAGAAATACAAAACAACGACTTACAAATTATTCCTTTAAAAGGATTGCCCATTAAAACCGATTGGAGTTTGATTTGGGTAAAAGGCAAAAATCATAACCCAGCTGCCCTAGCCTATTTGGATTATTTAAAAAAGGAAAAAGAAGCGATTATTCATTCCAAATTTAGTTGGTATGAGACGATGTAAAACAAAAAAGACACCCGAAAGTGCCTTTTAAATAATTTATTATAAATGAATTAATAAGCCAAAAGCTCTTTTAATTCTATTTCAAATCTACCTTTTGGTAAATATTGATCTTCTAATGTCTTCATAAATGGAATTGCGGTTTCTAAACTTCCCACTCTTCTTACTGGAGCGTCTAAGTACTCGAAACAGTTTTCCATAATCATAGCTGAAATATCACTAGCTACACCACCAAACAAAGTATCTTCTTGTAAAATGATTACTTTATTTGTTTTCTTAACTGAAGTATAAATCGCATCCCAATCCATTGGTTGTAACGTTCTTAAATCCAATAAATCCGCTTTAATTTCTGGATTTTTAGCTAACGTTTCTAAAGCCCAATGAACTCCTGCTCCAAAAGAAATAATCGTCACATCAGTTCCTTCTTTAATTAATGAAGCTTTTCCGAAAGGTAATGTGTAGTAATCTTTTGGCACATCTTGATAAACCGAACGATACAATAATTTATGTTCAAAGAACAATACCGGATTTGGATCGTTAATTGCCGTATTCAATAATCCTTTTGCATCGTAAGGAAACGCTGGATAAACTACTTTTAATCCTGGCGTTTTGGTAAACCAAGCTTCATTGGTTTGTGAATGGAAAGGTCCTGCTTGAGTACCACCTCCGCAAGGCATACGCACCACTACATCACTTTTTTCTTGCCATCTGTAATGTTGCTTTGCTAATAAGTTAACGATTGGATTAAATCCGGTGGAAACGAAATCGGCAAATTGCATTTCCATTACCGCTTTAAATCCGTTTATTGATAATCCGTTAGCCGCTGAAACGACAGCACTTTCACAGATTGGTGTATTTCTAACTCTTTCTTTTCCAAATTGCGCTACAAATCCATCGGTAATTTTGAAAGCTCCACCGTATTCAGCAATATCTTGTCCCATAATTACTAAATTCTCATGGCGTTCCATAGACTGGCGTAAACCATTCGAAATGGCATCAATCACACGAATGTTTTCCATTTCTGAAGATGGATTATAAGACTCAAATTCGTAAGGTGCATAAACATCACCCAATTCTTCTTCTAAAGAGGCAACAATAGCTGGCTCTTCTTGAACTTTTGCCCAATCGGTATCAATTTCTTTCTTAATTTCAGCACGAATCGCTTCATCTTCTTCCTCTGATAAAACGGCTGTAGCTTTTAAGTAATTTCTATAATTTTCAACAGGGTCTTTCACTGCCCACATGTCCATTAATTCTTGAGGAACGTATTTTGTACCACTCGCCTCTTCATGTCCACGCATTCTGAATGTTTTGAACTCCAATAAAACAGGGCGCGGATTTTCAACCATCGAAGCTTTTAATTCTGAAATCAAATGATACACTTCTAATAAATTGTTACCATCAACAACATGGCTTTCCATTCCGTAACCAACCCCTTTATCTGCTAAATTCTCACAACGGTATTGCTCGTTTGTAGGAGTTGATAATCCGTAACCATTATTTTCAATTACGAATAAAACCGGTAATTCCCAAACAGCAGCGATATTCAATGCTTCGTGAAAATCACCTTCTGAAGTTGCGCCTTCACCAGTAAATACTGCGGTTACTTTTCCGTTCTTTCTTAGTTTATTGGCTAAAGCGATTCCGTCTGCAATCCCTAATTGTGGACCTAAATGCGAAATCATTCCAATAATTTTATATTCTTGTGTTCCAAAGTGGAAACTTCTATCACGTCCTTTAGTGAATCCGTTTTTCTTACCTTGCCATTGCGAAAACAAACGGTGCAACGGAATTTCTCTTGTAGTAAAAACACCTAAATTACGGTGCATTGGTAAAATATATTCATCTTTATCCAAAACCGAAGTTATCCCTACAGAAATAGCTTCTTGCCCAATTCCTGAGAACCATTTCGAAACTTTTCCTTGACGGATTAGAATCAACATTTTCTCTTCAATCAAACGCGGTTTTAAGATTTTCTTGTATAAATCAAGTAGTTGCGAATTCGATAAATCTTTTCTTTCAAAGTTCATGATACTGAAACAATTAAATTTTGCTCAAAAGTAATAAAAATAACATTTTGAAAGCGAATTGTTATAAAAAAAGACAAGACGAATTTCAAAGGCAAGAACAAGAGCAAGTTCAAGTTTAAATTTCAATACTAAGAACAATAAGTATCAATTTTAAGTTTTTTAAAACCACTTCAAGTTATACTTCCACTTTTCACTTTTCACTTTTCACTTTTCACTTTTTACTTTTTACTTTCCCCCATTGTTAACAACTTTCCACTTTCACAATTAAAATAAATAATTACCTTTGTATTTACTTGGGTTAAAGCCCATTTGATTTATTAACAATTAATTTTAAGTATGCAACAAATTCCTAGTGTTGACTTACGTGATTTCCTGTCGGATGATCCGGCACGTAAACAAAAATTTGTAAATGAAATCGGAAAAGCCTACGAAGAAATCGGCTTCGTAGCATTAAAAGGTCATTTTTTAGATGACAAATTAGTTGAAGGATTGTATTCAGAAGTAAGAAACTTCTTTTCACTTCCTTTAGAAACCAAAGCTAAATACGAAATCCCAGGCATTGGCGGACAACGCGGTTATGTTTCTTTCGGTAAAGAACATGCAAAAGGTCGTTCTGCTGGAGATTTGAAAGAGTTTTGGCATTTTGGACAATACGTTAGCGAAGGTTCAAAGTACGCTGGCGAATATCCAGATAACGTGGAAGTAACCGAATTACCTAAATTCAATGAAGTAGGTAAAGAAGCTTACCAAATGTTAGAAAAAACAGGTGTTTATGTGTTAAGAGCTTTAGCACTTTACATCGGATTAGACGAATTCTACTTTGATAAATACATCAAAGACGGAAACAGTATTTTACGTCCAATCCACTACCCACCTATTACCGACGAACCTAAAGACGGAGCCGTTCGTGCTGCAGCACATGGAGACATCAACTTGATTACCTTATTAATGGGAGCTCAAGGAAAAGGGTTACAAGTACAAAATCACAACGGCGAATGGATTGATGCCATGGCACAACCAGACGAATTAATGATTAACGTGGGAGATATGTTATCAAGACACACCAATAACAAGTTGAAATCAACGATTCACCAAGTGGTAAATCCACCAAGAGAATTATGGGGTTCTTCTCGTTATTCAATTCCTTTCTTCATGCACCCAGTAAGCGATATGAGTTTAAATTGCTTATCAGAATGTATCGATGAAAACAATCCAAAATTATATGAAGACATCACCGCCGGTGAATTCTTACATGAACGTTTGGTAGAATTAGGATTGATTAAGAAATAAATAATTTTATAATAGATAGAAAAGGCATTAAGTTTTCTTGATGTCTTTTTTGTTTTTAAATACAATTACAGGTTTACCTTTGGAACACAGATTGAAGAAATCTTAATAATTTTAAAAATTTCTTAAATCGCTGTTCCTAATTTTACAACAATTAAATATTTATACGCCATACAAAGTAATTATGAAAAATTTTCCACATCAAGAACTAACTAAATCGATAATCGGGATTTATTACAACGTATATAATGAATTAGGTTTTGGTTTTTTAGAAAAAGTATATCACAAAGCATTACTAATCGAACTCAAAAATAATGGTTATAAAATTGATTCTGAGAAAAAAGTGAATGTATATTATAAAAATGAAATTGTTGGAGAATATATCCCAGACATAATTATAAATGATTCTGTAATTGTTGAATTAAAATGCGTTGAATACTTAACTGATATTCATGAAAATCAATTATTAAATTATTTAAAAGCAACCGATTGTGAAGTTGGCTTAATTTTAAATTTTGGGAAAGACCCGCAATTCATTAGAAAAATTTTCACAAACGATTTAAAAAAGAAAAAAAGATAATTAAATTTGAATACTGATTATAAAGATTTTATTGATTTTTTAATATTTCTCAAATCTGTGTTCAAAAAATAAAATAATTAATTAAAATTACATCAATTAGATTATTTAGATTTTAAAATTTATCAAATCTGTGTTCCAAAAAAAATAAAATGATTAATTAAAATTACAACATTCAGATTATAGAGATTTTTAAAATTTTTCTAATCTGTGTTCCAAAAAATTAAAAATGGATTTAAGCGAACAATTAAAAAAACTATTTCCAGATCATCAGCCTTTAGAAGAAGAAAAAGAAGAAATTCTTCCTCATGAATTACATATTCAAAAGGAACCAATGATTTGCAAATATGAGAAACGCAAAGGAAAACCTACCACGATTATTTCAGGATATGAAGGCGAAGACGAAGATTTTAAGATCTTAGCAAAAGAAATCAAAAGCAAATTAGCGGTTGGTGGTACTTTTAAAGATGGCGAAATCATCATTCAAGGTGATTATCGTGATAAAATCATGAAACTATTACAAGACAAAGGATTCAAAACAAAACGAGTTGGAGGGTAAAGCCTCCTAACCCCCAAAGGGGGAATAAAATGAAAAAAGAATAAAATTAATAACAATCTCATATTTTAGTAAAAATAAATACGAGAACTTAAAACCTATTGACCCCTAATAGGATTCCCCCTTCGGGGGTTAGGGGGCTAAAATGATAGCAGCATCAGAATTAATATTAAATCCAGACGGAAGTGTTTATCACATCAATTTAAAACCTGGACAAATCGCTAACGATATTATCTTCGTTGGAGATCAAAATCGTGTAGAGAAAATTACAAAACACTTTGATTCAATCGAATTTACGACTCAAAAACGCGAGTTCAAAACCCAAACAGGAACTTATAAAGGCAAAAGAATTACCGTTATGTCTTCTGGAATTGGTCCAGACAACATCGACATCGTAATGAATGAATTAGACGCCTTGGTAAACGTAGATTTAGCAACCAGAACCGTTAAAAAAGAATTGACTTCTTTAAATATTGTTCGTATTGGAACTTCAGGTTCCTTACAAGCCGATATCCCTTGCGATAGTTTTGTTATGAGTCAATATGGCTTAGGATTGGACAACATGCTTCGCTCCTATTTAATTGACGAAATTTCGGAAACCGAAATGGAAGAAGCGTTCATCAAGCAAACGAATTGGGACATGAGAAAAGGTCGTCCTTACGTAATTGCAGGAAGTAAAACTTTAGAACAACGCTTAGAAAGTGATAAAATTTTCAAAGGATTCACAGGAACTGCAGGCGGATTTTACGGTCCTCAAGGTCGTGTAGTACGTTTAGGAATTCAAGATCCTGAGTTAAATGCTAAAATGGATAGTTTCAATTTCAACGGAACTCGAATGACGAATTTAGAAATGGAAACAGGTGCTATTTACGGTTTAGGAAAACTACTAGGTCACAACTGTTTATCCTTAAATGCCATCATCGCTAACCGTGCAACTGGTACTTTCAGTGAAGACCCATACAAAGCTGTAGATGAATTAATTGAATACACTTTAAATAAGTTAGCAGAGTAAAAAAACAATTAAAAAATTATTGAACTTTTTAAAATTTCTACAATCTGTGTTCCAAAAACAAAATGAATTTAATTCTAGAAACACCCCGATTAATCCTCAGAGAAATGCGTCACGAAGATGCAAATGCTCTATTTGAAATGGATTGCAATCCTAATGTGCACAAATATCTGTGGCAAAAACCCGTTGTACATATTGACGAAGTTCATGCTTATATTGATATGGTTAGAAAGCAATACATCAATAACGGAATTGGGCGTTTTGTAGCTATTACTAAAAACACGAATGAATTAATTGGTTGGACAGGAATTAAATTTGTAAACGACCACGTAGAAAATGGAAACACTAATTTCTATGATTACGGCTATCGTTTAAATGAAAAATTTTGGAACAAAGGTTTCGCTACTGAAGCTTCAAACGCTTGGCTAGACTATGGCTTTAACCAAATTAACATTCAAGAAATGAATGCTTATACTCATGCCGAAAACGGAGCTTCTAACCATGTGTTGCAAAAAGTAGGTTTCCATTTTATGGAAGATTATCCTGATGAAAATGGCGTAACTTGGAAATGGTGGCAAATTAGTAAGCAGTCACAGTAAACAGTTTTCAGTTTATGAATTTTGATGAACTAATAGAGAAAGTAAAAAACATTCCTTACGGAAGAAATGCTAATAGGTACAATTTTTCATTAGTACTCTCTGAAAACAAAGGAACTTGTAGTTCAAAACACGCTTTCTTAAAGGATTTTGCTGATAAAAATGAAATTGAAAATGTAAAACTATACATTGGAATTTTCAAAATGAATGAAGTAAACACACCAAAATTAGGCGATTTACTTTCAAGAAATAATATCGAGTACATTCCAGAAGCGCATTGTTATTTGAAAATAAATCAAATTCCTGTTGATGCAACAACATTAGATTCTTTTTATGATAAAATAAAACACGATATTTTAATAGAAATCGAAATTATACCCAATCAAGTAAGTGATTTTAAAGTGGAATATCACAAGTCTTTTTTAAAAAAATGGATAACAGAAACCAATCAAAATAATACCTTTGAAGAAATTTGGGAAATTAGAGAGCAATGTATCTCAAAATTATCTGAATAATCTTAATACTTAATACGCTTGTCTTAATACTTTTAGAATGAAAACAATCAAAATTGCGGGTGTGCCTGAACATTTTAATCTTCCATGGCATTTGTGTATAGAAAATGGCGAATTTGAAGCCGTGGGAATCGATTTACAATGGACTGATGTTCCTGAAGGTACAGGAAAAATGTGTCAAATGTTGCGCGATGGCGAAACTGATATTGCTGTAATTCTTACCGAAGGCATTATCAAAGATATCGCCGCTGGAAATCCGAGTAAGATTGTACAAGTTTATGTGCAAAGTCCATTAATTTGGGGAATTCACGTGGCTGCTAATTCAAATTATAAAACACTTTCCGATTTAGAAAATAAAAAAGTAGCGATTTCTCGAATGGGTTCAGGCTCGCATTTGATGAGTATAGTGAATGCTCAAAATCAAAATTGGAACACCGAAAACTTACAATTTGAAATCGTAAACACCATTGATGGCGCGGTTGATAGCTTAACTTCAGGAAAAGCAGATTACTTCATGTGGGAGCGTTTTATGACGCAACCATTAGTAGATAAAGGAATTTTTAGAAGAATTGGAGAATGCCCTACTCCTTGGCCTTGTTTCGTAATTGCAGTTAGGAATGAAGTTTTAGAACAACACCCAAAAGTAATCGAACAAATTATAGACATCATCAATACCACAACCGAAGAATTCAAAATGATTCCGAGTATTGACAGAACCATAGCTTCTAAATATAATCAAAATGTAGAAGCGATTCAAGAATGGTTAAAATTAACGCGTTGGTCGCAAAAACAAATTACAGCTTCAACATTAGATAAAATAATGGAACAACTTTTGAAGCTTCAAATTATCGATAAAAAACTACCAAAAGAGTCGATACTTAAATAATTCCGTATTTTTATCGTTTTAAACGAAATGACAATTAAAATCCCAACTATCGCCGAACTCAAAGAAAAGCTTTCTTTACCGAAGCCGTGGGATAATGTTGTCATTTTTTTGTTGAATATCTTAATTGCTATTCCTCTTTTTTTAATTGCACATCAAAATTTAATCGATTTAGAATGGTCACTGCATTTGGATAGAATCATCATATTCATCCTTATTCTTGTAGCCATTCAACTTGTTCTTCGATTGGTGAAAACCATCATTATTCTGATTGTTTTTCTATACTTAATTGCTTTGTTATACGGCACTTTATTCGGAAATTATGGTTTTAATCGGGTTTTTGAAGATTATCGTTATATGGTGTATTCCATGAGCGAAACACCAAATCCGCAAGACATTATTGTAGCCAAATTGCTGCCCTTTCCAAACAAATCGAAAATTATTAATGCAGTTGATTTTTCTAATCCGAAAGTTCGAAATTTTGCTTTATTCGCTACCACACAACATTTCAGAGAAATCAAACAAACTGGCGAAACCCGAAGAATGATTCAATGTTTTGCTGTTTTTAAAGAAATTAGAAACCGTTGGAATTACGTGAACGATCCAAAAGGAAGAGAATATATTGCTTACGCTTCAGAAAGTTTACAACATTTTTCGGGTGATTGTGATGACCACGCTATTTTGATGGCTGCCTGTATTAAAGCTATTGGTGGAACACCTAGAATTATTCATACTGGAGGCCATTTATACCCTGAAATGTTGATTGGTAATAAAAACGATTTAGAAACCGCCATTTATTTAATTAAAGAGGTACTTTTTAAACAAGAAAGTTATAACCAGCAAATTCATTATCACATTGATGAACGAGGACATATTTGGCTCAACTTAGATTACACAGCTACCTATCCGGGTGGAAAATTTATGAGTGAAGAAATATTAGGAGCACTAACTTTCAATTGATAAATTGAATATATTTACAAAAACAATATCCCTATTTTATGAAAAAAAATAAGCTATATATTAGTGATATTCCTTTCGATTAACGCTTTTTCACAAAGTAATTCAACCGCTTATGATTCACTTCCATCTCCAATTTTGTCTAAAAAAAGTGAGTTAAAAATAGATGTTTTCCATTTTGTTACCTACGGAAGATTAGGTATTTCATACGAACGTTTTTTAAACAAAGATTTTTCAGGGGGTATTACTTGTATTTTTTTAAATAAAAAAAGTACAAGAGATAATTTTCTTACTGACGATACAAGAACTTTAATTGATTATCAAATAATTCCATATGTTCGATATGCTTTATCTAAAAGCGCAACAAATTTATATTATTTAGAAGGTTTTGTGAATGTTAATGGTGGTAATTATAAAGAGTTAACGCATTTAAACAATGGAAGTGCCGACTATGTTGTAATAACAAAACATCGATATACCGATCTGGCTTTAGGAGGTTCGATAGGTTATAAATTATACCTAAAAGAATGTTTTGTAATAGACTTGACTGTGGGTATTGGTAAAAACATATTACAAGAAAACAGTCCATCAACAGTAGCGAGAATGGGAATTAATTTAGGTTATAGATTTTAAGTAAAATATCATGAAAAAATACATATTTATTCTTACGTTTATTATTCCGGTATTTGTATTTACAAGTTGTACAGAAAGTGATGATGAATTTTTTGCTTCTACTACTTTAACAGCAAATGATTTAATTGAAGTTAGCCTTACAGGAGATGAAGTAACTGTTTCGAGTAATATTCCTCGAATATTGCCTCAAACAACAAATCCTTTCGACATTTTTTTAACGAGCAACTCAAGAAAAATGTTTTTCAACTATACCATACAAAAGAAGAACAGTAATAATGTATGGGAATACATAACTCCATCAAATATTGTTTTACTAAATGGTGAAAATCAAACAGGAAGTTATATTTCAGGAATTGCCGTATTAGATGCCATAGATACTACTATATGAATATGAAAGTAAAATTACCTTAACAACAGGACAATACCGTATTTCATTTGAGCCTGAAATTGTAACCCTTAATGCTCAAAATGCCGTAATGGTAACTGTTAAGACTAGTGTTACAGGAATACCTAATAACATGTTAGAATTTACAATTAATTGATTTATATAACAGACAACTTTAAGGATTTTTCTACTGATATATAAAACATTTTTCAATTAAGTAAATATTATAGTGCTAAAACCATTAACTGAGCTGTGGCTTCGTTAGTGGCTAATGGCACATTGTGTACATCGCAAATTCGAATTAACATATTAATATCGGCTTCATGTGCATGACTAGAGTTGGGGTCTTTGAAAAACAAAACCATTTTAGTTTTTCCTTCAGCAACGCGAGCTGCAATTTGGGCATCACCTCCTAAAGGACCAGACAACATCTTTTTTACTTTAAAACCTGCCGCTTCTGCTTTACCTCCAGTGGTTCCGGTAGCAATTATTTTTATTCTTTCATTCGATAAGATGGTTTTATTCTTATTTAAAAACTGCACCATATCCGCTTTTTTTCCATCGTGAGCTATAATGGCTATTTCCATAATTTAATTTAATTTAATTCATTCCTCACAAATGTAATAATAAAAAAATCCCAAATCAAAAATGATATGATTTGGGATTTAATCAACTTTAAATTAATTTTTTATTTGTTTAAAACATGATATGCTATTAGACCATCAATCGGTCTTCTTAGAACATTTCCTATTTTAATAGATTTTTTTTCAAGTACTGATATTAGTTCCTCTTTCAAATAAAAAGCAATAGAACCAATAAAATGTACCGGAACTTCTTTACAATTATCGAATTGTTCAATATAATTTTCAACAAAAGATTCCATTTCTTTGTGAATTAGTTTTTGACAAAATTCGGTATCTTTATGACGAATTAAAAACTTAGCAAAAGTTGCTAAATAAGCATTTGGATTAGGTTCTTTGTATAAATTATGTTTGATATAATCGGCATCTACATTATATTCTTCTTCAAATTCTTGCGCTAATTCTTTAGGCATTTTATTGAAATAATAAGCTCGAATCAAATGACGTCCAAAACGATTACCTGAACAATCATCCATAGCAATATACCCTAGAGATTGTACTTTTTGATGCAACACTTTTCCATCAAAATAAGAACAATTTGAACCCGTTCCTAAGATACAAACAATGGCTTTTTCGTCTTTAGGAGTTGTAGCATAAACCGCCGCATAGGTGTCTTCATGAACAACTACAACTGCATGCTTAAAATAATCTTGAAAAACTAAAGTTAGAAAGTCTTTCATACGATCTGTTCCACATCCTGCACCGTAAAAGAACAAGTGAGTAGCTTTATCTTTATTATGCGAAATATCAAACTTATCTTCTAATCGGTTGATAATTTCGTCTTTGTCTAATACTTCAGGGTTTAATCCTAAAGATTGAGTAGTGAATACTACTTTACCATTATCATCAATAGCAATCCAATCGGCTTTTGTAGAACCACTGTCAACTAATAATTTCATTTGTTGGGTGTTAGTTTAGTTTGGGAGGAAAAAATCCCGCATAAAATGTGGCGGGATTTTTTTTAATATATTATTTTAAACCAGCAACATGTACCGATAAATCAATTAATTTACTTGAGTAACCGTATTCGTTATCATACCAAGAAACTAATTTGAAGAAAGTAGAATTCAATCCGATTCCAGCTTTAGCATCAACAATTGAAGTTCTAGAATCAGAAACAAAATCTTGTGAAACTACATCATCTTCCGTAAATCCTAAAATACCTTTCATTGAAGTTTCAGAAGCATTTTTAAGTACTTTCATGATTTCTTCATAAGTAGTCTCTTTCTCTAATTTAACGGTTAAGTCAACTACAGAAACATCTACTGTAGGAACACGGAATGACATTCCTGTAAGTTTTCCATTTAATGAAGGAATAACTTTTCCTACAGCTTTAGCAGCTCCTGTAGAAGAAGGAATAATGTTTACAGAAGCAGCACGACCACCTCTCCAATCTTTTTTAGAAGGTCCATCGGCAACCATTTGCGTTGCAGTTGAAGCGTGAACGGTTGTCATTAATCCTTCTACAATTCCGAAATTATCATTGATTACTTTAGCTAAAGGAGCTAAACAGTTTGTAGTACATGAAGCATTTGAAACAATAGTATCAGTAGCTTTAACCTCATTATGATTAACACCCATTACAAACATTGGAGCATCAGCTGAAGGAGCAGAAATTACTACTTTTTTAGCACCACCATCAATGTGTGCTTGAGCAGTTTCTAGAGTAGTAAAAATACCCGTACATTCTGCTACGACATCTACATCTACACTTGCATCATCCCATTTGATTAATTTTGGATCTCTTTCAGCAGTAACACGGATAAACTTATCATTTACATATAATTGTCCGTCTTTTACTTCAACTTTTCCATTAAAACGACCATGAACTGAATCGTATTTTAATAAATAAGCCAAATGATCTACGTCTAATAAATCGTTTATAGCTACTACTTCTACGTTATCTCTGTTGAATGTTTCTCTGAATACAATTCTTCCGATTCTACCGAATCCGTTAATTCCTAATTTTACTTTTGACATTTTTATTTTCTTTTATTTACTAATTCGTTATGATGATACGATATCGGATACTTTTACCAATTCCATATCGATTTCACTTTGTCCTTTGATGGCTTGTTCTAAAGGGGTTAACATAATTTTATCTTGATTCAAACCTACCATGTAGTTAGATTTTCCTTCTAATAAGGTTTCTACAGCTTTAACTCCTAATCTTGAAGCTAATACACGGTCAAAACAAGAAGGAGAGCCACCACGTTGCATGTGACCTAAAACAGAAACACGTACATCATATTCAGGCATATTCTCTTCTATAAAATCTTTTAATTCGAATACATTTTTACCGATTTTATCACCTTCTGAAACTACTACAATGCTTGATGTTTTTCCTGAACCTTTACTTCTTTTTAACGATTCAACTAATCGGTCTAAACCAAAATCTTCTTCCGGAATAAGAATTTCTTCTGCTCCTGCTCCAATTCCAGCATTTAAAGCAATGTGCCCAGCGTCTCTTCCCATTACTTCTACAAAGAATAATCGATTATGAGAATTTGCCGTATCTCTAATTTTATCGATAGCATCAATTACGGTATTCAAAGCTGTGTCATATCCTAAAGTATGACTTGTTCCATAAATATCATTATCGATGGTTCCTGGTATTCCAATTACCGGAAATCCATATTCTTCATTAAAGATTTCTGCTCCAGTAAAACTACCATCACCTCCAATAACAACAAAAGAATCAATACCTGCTGCTACCAAATTATCATAAGCTTTCTTTCTACCTTCTTTTGTTTTAAATTCAGTTGAACGCGCCGATTTCAAAATAGTTCCCCCTTTATTGATAATATTTTTTACATCACGTGGTCCCATTTCTTTAAAATCACCTTCTATCATTCCCTGATAACCTCTATATATACCTACACATTCCACATTATAAAAGGCACAAGCTCTTACTACTGCACGTATGGCAGCATTCATACCGGGAGAATCACCCCCTGAAGTTAAAACACCAACTTTTTTAATCTTTATTGACATATTTTTGATTGTTTATGTAAAGTTATAAAACGGAAAACAAAAAAAGAGCAATTTTTGCAAACTATTTAATGATAGTGGCAAATTCAAACGTTTTCGTTAATAACTTTTTGATTTTAGTACTAAATAACTAAGAATTAATCGATTTCTGGAGCCTTAATTGGCTCTTCTTTACTAGGTTCGCTTGACTTAAATTTTCTTTGATTTATAAATTCTATAAACTCATTTGGAAAATCTGAATCAGGTAAATCATCATGAGATTTTGAAGTTTTTTTTCTATTTCGATTTGAATTAAATATCTTTTTGAGCATTTCTCTAAAAGTATTAAATTCGACATTATAGGTAACACCAAGACCTTGAGTATATCCTATTCCATCACCAACATAATTGATATCATTCTCTCTATTAAATACATGAGCATTCAATGAGCCATCTTCATTAAGCTGTATTAAAACTTCAAGATTTCCTACAATAATAGATTCTGTCACACCTCCTATGGGTACATTTGCCTTTCCGTTAATCGTAATTCTATCACTAATTCTTGTGCTTAAAGTTACCCCCACTCGATCTGAGATTTCAGTTAATCTATTGCCTTGAGAATAGTCTAATCCTAATTGTAAGTTACTATCAGCATCTGCAAACAAACCATTAATAATCGAACTTGCTCCTTCTATTAAAGAGCCATATGCCGCATTTCCAGTAGATTCAGCTGTTACAAAGGAACCTGTTGCCATTAAAGCAAAAGCTTGGTTTTGTCGTGTATCTTTATCTTGTAATTTATAATCAATTTCACTTTTTAATACCGAACTTACAGTAGGGAAATCAATACTAAAATCAGGTTGAGGATTATCTAAATTACCATTTAGCAAAATGGAAACATTGGTATCCACTTTTCTATTTAATGAAGCACTCTCTATTAATACAGCTGGATTTGCCATAGTTTTATAGGTAGCCTTTAAATCCAAGACTGCATTCATAGGCTCTCCATCCCAACGAATAGTACCTCCTTTTTCGACATTAAATTTTTTATCTATAATACCGCCGTATTTAAAATTATATTGCCCTTCTTGCACAATAAAATCCCCAAACATTTCAAATTTCCCTAAAGTATTAATATTCATCTGCATGGATCCAACACCTTTTCCTTTCATTGCATGTCCTGTTTCTCTATTCAGAATAATTTCAATTTCTGCATCGGTGTCAATATCAAAATTAAAATCTAGCTCAATACCTTGATAACGATTCCCTTTAGTAATTTTTTCTTTTAATGATTTTTGGTATTCAGCAACTGTCATGAAATTTATGAATGAATTGTTACCCAAGTCCTCGTCATCATTTACTGGAATTTTTATCGATGTCCCTTTTTCAGACTCCCCTGAAACCTTAATGTTTAATGCATTTATTGCCCCTGTAATACTAGCCTTCCCTTTCATAAAAGCAGTTCCGTAATAATAGGCATCTTCTGAATCTTTAGTGTCTAATGCTAAAATATTATCCGAAATCAAATGCAAATCGAGTTCCCAATCGCCAAGGTTTTCATGACGAATAGTTCCATCAATAACCCCTTTTGTTTTGTATTTGGTATCGGTTAGTTCAATTTTCCGAAGACTAAATTGATGCTCAGTTAAATCAACAATGGCATTTTTTTCGAAAGCATAATCTACATTCAAATACGGAACGCGCATTCCGGCATCATTAAGATAGAGTCTTCCATCCATTTCAGGTTCTGTTAATGAACCTCCTATTGTAGTTCTACCTGTAGCATTTCCTCTTACATCCGATAAAACACTTCCAAGCAACGATCCAAAAGGCGCCAAATTAAATTTATCAAAACCCGCTTCTAAATCCAAACTCGATTGTTGACCTACAAAATTTACATTTCCATCTAAGAAAAAGTGTTCTTGACCATCTTGTTTTAAACTTGAATTGACTTTAAACTGATTGAAATTTTCATTTCCTTCAATCTTGAAATCTAAATCACCTAGTAAAAACTGATTTATTTTCAAACTATCTATAGTTAAGTTTGAAATAGGTTCATATTTATTTCTATCTTGTTTGTAGGTAATATTTCCATTAATTTTTCCGCCAAATGATAAACTATCCAAAGCTGGTGTAACCTTATTTAATTCTACATCATCAAAGAATAATTTGAAATCTTTATAAGTAGAATCACGCATGGTTCCAAAGAAATCTATCTTTTGCTCGTTATGAGATAATGTTAACTTTTGAAAATCGAAATCTTTGAACTTTTTATCAAATACAATTTTATTGTCTTCTGTTTCTTGCTCGTTAATAAACCAAAGGTACTCTTTGAACTTAATCTCCGATTTTTTAAATCCAACGATAGATTGCTTATTTTCATTTATGGTATGATATAAATTCAAATCATACGTATCTTCGCTCTTAGGTCCACCTTTAAACTCAGAACGCACAAATAATGTGTCATTTAAAGTTAGGTTAATCAAATTAAAATCTGCAATTTTATATTTATTATTCTTAATAGAATCAACCGTAATGTAAGCATTGTATAATGGATTCTTATTGTCAATCTCAATATTTACATTTTCAATAGTATTTTCATATGCAATGATATTTGGAGAAGTAAAATCAAAAACAAACTTTCCTTCATCACCACTTATTTTTCCTTTAGCTTTTGTGTTTTCAGAAATTTTAACTTCGGGTATAAAAACTTCTACAATTTTATCATAAATAGTTAAGTCAAAATTTAAAAATTGTCCTTTTTCTAATTTGTTTGGAGAATAATTGGCATACAAACTCCCCAATGCATTTTCGACCATTTTTTGCAATTGATTTACTTTGTATTTTCCTACTATTTGCCCTGTTATAATATCGGGAGAATTAATTTCAATAGTTCGAACTCGTTCCGTATCAAAAGAAGAGGTCACTTCAAAATCATCAAAAAAATAGGAATCTTTACTATTTTGATACGAAACATTATTAATTTTTAAAACACCTGCTAAATCATCAATTGAATTTCCATCAGCTTTAAAATTGATATTCCCTTTAAAGATTGAAATAGAATCTGTTTTGTAAAAATTTAAAATATGTAAATCGGCATAGTCAATTTGGGCTTTAAAATCGTAGTTTTTAGCTTTTAAACTTAAGTCGATAGTTCCATCGAAATCCATTTTTAAATTTGGATCATTACTATTGAAATAGCCTTTATAATAGGGCATTTTCATGCTTCCATCAACCGTAATGTTTTGATAATTATATCCGTTATAATAAAATTGATCAATTTTTCCTTTGATGGCTGTATTCAACAATTTTTGCGTGAATCCTTTACCATCAACATCTAAATCTAATGTAACTTTGCCAATATCGTTTTGACTTAAAAGTGTTCCTAAATCAAAAGCGTCTAACTTAATATTTCCTTGATATGAAGCATTATCAATATTATTGATATTTTGCATTGCTAAATTACCTTCTAAATAACCCAATTGCGATAACATCGAAACATCGGCGTTGATGTATTTTTGAGTTAATTCTACAGCACCAGCAATATTTACATTTCCTAATTTAGCCAAAACCGATGGTAAATTATTGCCTAAAATTCGAGGTAAAATCGATTTTAAATCTTCATAATTGGAAGTAATTCGATCAAAGTTTCCTTTCATGTAAAACTCTTGATTTCCTTTTCCAAAAAGATTTCTAAAATTGGCAGTTCCAATTATTTCTGATTGATTCTTATCTACTAATTTTAAATTATAAGTCGTGAAATTATTCAATGTTCCAACCAAATGCGTATCAACATAAAAGACATTATTTTTCCCGAATTCATTGTAAAAATAATTCAAATCGTTTGAAGCAATTGTAGCTTTATCAAACTGAACATCAAAAATAACTTTGTTATTAAAATCTGAAAAATCTTTTCTGTTGTACTTCAACTCTACTCTACCTTTCATTTCAGATAAAGGCGTTTTCATTGCTAGTTGTTCTAACAATATATTTTTCTTGGTATACGTAAAATCAGCTGTAATATTTTCGACTAACAATCCGCGATGATCTTTGAAAGATAGCTTGTCAATAAATGTGTAAACATTAGGACCTTTGATAAAGAAATCTTCGATTTTACCATTTAATTGCGTAAAATCAAGCATTTTTGGTGTTTGAAGATTGTAATCGATGTATTGAAAACGGCTGTTATAAACCGTCATCTTATTGGCTTTCATTCTAAATCTTCCCGAAGAAGGAGAACCATCGTCAAAAGCTTCAATGAATTTATCTAAGTTGGTATAATCTTCGTTTTTGTAATTTACAATTCGAACATCCATTCCATGCAAAACCACATCTTTCAAATAAGGATGACCTGGATCGTAAATTTTCTTAAAACTTAAAATAGACGTATTTAATTTCTTAATGTAAAACAAAGTATCTTGATGATGATCTATAACTAAAACATCGCCAAGTTTTACACTTCCGAAAGGCGTAATGGCAACTTTTCCTATCGCTATATTAGTTCCGAAAGACTTATTCAAGCTATCAGTCGCATATTTTCCTAGAGCAGTTTGTACAAAAGGCAACGACAAAAGAATACCCAATAAGAGAAACAGCAATAAAATTGCAATTAAGGAACGAAATAGTATTTTTTTAAATTTTTTGATACGTTCTTTTGTTTTAAATTTGCTACCAATTTATTTAACTGGATGTATAATCCAACAAAAATAAGGAAATTTGTAAGATAATTACAATATCCCTATTCCAAATTTCATGCCTAAAATGTCAGAAAGAAAAATATATACTTTAGCCATCGAAAGTTCGTGCGATGACACGTCTGCAGCCGTACTATGTAACGACGTTGTTTTATCCAATATTGTGGCGCGACAAGCGATTCACGAAGAATATGGTGGCGTAGTTCCAGAATTAGCTTCGAGAGCGCACCAACAGAATATTGTTCCTGTTGTAGATGTTGCTATAAAAAAGGCTGGAATTACCAAAAATGACTTGAATTGTATCGCTTTTACACAAGGTCCAGGATTGATGGGTTCGCTTTTAGTAGGCGGTTCTTTTGCGAAATCGATGAGTATGGCTTTGGATATTCCGTTAGTGGCGGTAAATCACATGAAAGCGCATATTTTAGCGCATTTTATTGATGAAGAAGGTTTTGATAAACCTACTTTCCCTTTCTTAGCATTGACTATTTCTGGCGGACATACACAAATTGTGAAAGTAAATAGCTTTTTCGATTTGGAAATTATTGGAGAAACTACTGATGATGCGGTGGGAGAAGCTTTTGATAAATCGGCTAAAATCTTAGGACTACCCTATCCTGGTGGTCCTTTGATTGATAAATTTGCAAAAGAAGGAAATCCGAAAGCGTTTCCGTTTACTAAACCAAAAGTTGACGGATTAAATTTTAGCTTCAGCGGTTTAAAAACCCAAATTTTATATTTCATCCAAAAAAATGTAGCGATAAATCCGAATTTTATAGAAGAAAACAAAGCTGATATTTGTGCTTCCATTCAATATACCATTATCAATATTTTAATGGATAAATTGAAATTAGCTGTTGCTGAAACTGGAATTAACCAAATTGCAATTGGTGGTGGTGTTTCTGCAAATTCAGGAATTAGAACTACATTAAAAGAAGCAGAAAAAAAATACGGTTGGAAATCCTACATTCCAAAATTTGAATACACAACCGATAATGCGGCAATGATTGGAATTGTAGGGTATTATAACTTTTTAGAAGAAAATTTCAGTCAAGCTGATGTCACTTCTAAAGCACGAATTGAATTTTAAGATTATGAATAAAGTTTTCTTACTTCTCTTAATCTCTTTAACAACTTTTGGTCAAAAAAAACCAGAGGACTTTGGATATAAACATATAATCTTTACATATAATAAAACAATTGTTGATGTTTTAATCCAATCAAAAAAAGGAGAAGAAAATATAAAAAAATCTCTATTTTTATTCTGTCAAGGAAGCATGCCGCAACCTTTGTTAAAATATGATGAAACTGGTTTGTATTGCACATTTCCTTTTGATGTCAACGATTTTTTAGATGAATTTCATGTAGTTATAGTTGGAAAACCAGGTATTCCTGTAATTTCTGATGTTAAAGATTTAAAAAATAATTATCAATATTTAGTTGAAAACGATAGTGTTCCAAAAACATATTCCGATAACAATTATTTAGATTATTATGTTAACCGAAATAATTTTGTAATCAACAAATTATTGAAAGAAAATTGGATTTCAAATAGTAAATTAGTTATCGCTGGACATTCTGAAGGAAGTACAATTGCGGCCAAATTAGCAACTAAAAACAAAAAAGTAACACATTTGATTTATTCTGGAGGAAATCCATATGGTAGAATTTTAAGTATGCTTGAAGAAGAAGTATACAAACGAAAAAATTATGAGTTAATTGAATATTGGAAATTTGTTGTTGAGAATAAGAACAATTTAGAATACAATGGTGGTGATACTTTTAAAGCAACTTATGATTTTTCTCAACCATCAGCTGTGTATCTTAAAAAAATTAAAATTCCAGTTTTTATAACTTATGGTACTAAAGATTGGAATGCACCTTATAACGATTTATTGCAAATTGAAAGTATTCAATCTGAGTTAAAAAATTTAACGTTCAAACCTTATTTGGATGTAGAACATAATTTTTTTCCAGTTAATGAAAATAGAGAACCAAACTATGAAATATATAATTGGGAGAACGTAGGAAAAGATTGGAAAAACTGGTTAGATAAAAATTAAACGTATGCAACTATTCTATAATCCCGACATAAAACAAGGTGATATTACTTTCTTTTTCGACAAGGAAGAAAGCAAACATATAGTTAAAGTTTTACGTAAAAAAGAAAGCGATACAATATTTATTACTAATGGATTAGGTTTTTTATTTGAATCGAAAATTATTTTAGCTTCTGAGAAAAAATGCGAAGTTAAAATCACAAAAGAAACCTTCCAAGAACCTGATAAATTTTACACGCATATTGTAGTTGCTCCAACTAAAATGAACGACCGATTAGAATGGTTTTTAGAAAAAGCAACCGAAATTGGTATTCATGAAATCACGCCAATAATTTGCGATCATTCCGAACGAAAAGTTTATAAAATTGATCGAGCGGAAAAAATTATTCAAGCTGCCATGAAACAATCGCTTCATTATTATATTCCAAAAATCAATGAACCGATTTCGTTCTCGCAATTTGTAAAATCAAATATCGACGGACAAAAATTCATCGCACATTGCGAAGAAACGGATAAAAAATCGTTTAAAAACGAAGTCAAAAAAGATGAAAAAGTTACAATTCTAATTGGACCAGAAGGTGATTTTTCTATAAAAGAAATCAATTTAGCTATTGAAAATGAATTTATTCCTGTAACTTTGGGAAACACAAGATTGCGAACAGAAACAGCAGCTTTAGTAGCTTGTCATACAATTGCATTGATAAATGAATAAAATCTTAGTCCTTATAATATTGGTTTGGAATTTGGGTTTTACCCAAGAAATCGCTGTTGTGAAATATTCCGGTGGCGGTGATTGGTATGCGAATCCGACTTCTTTACCTAATTTGGCTAAATTTTGCAATCAAAACATCAATACTAAAATCAACACTAAAATTGCTACTGTTGATGTTGGAAGTTCTGAAATATTCACCTATCCCTTCGTGCATATGACAGGTCATGGAAATGTTGTTTTTAGTCCGAATGATGTAATAAATCTTCGCAACTATCTTACTTCAGGAGGATTTTTACATATTGATGATAATTATGGTATGGACGAATTCATCCGAAAAGAAATTAAAAAAATATTTCCTGATAATCCATTAACGGAAATTCCTTCTAATCACATTTTATTTCAAGAACCATTTAATTTCCCTGGTGGATTACCCAAAATTCACGAACATGACAATCAAAAACCACAAGCTTTTGGAATTTTCATCGAAGGTCGAATTGTTCTTTTATACACTTATCAAACGGATTTAGGTGATGGCTGGGAAGACGCTGAAGTACACAATGACCCTATTCAGATTAGAGAAAAAGCCCTAAAAATGGGAGCTAACATCTTAAATTATGCATTTAAAAATTAATTTTTTTTTAAAATAAAAATTAATTTTTTTAAAATATACAGAAAAACTACAGCAATTAAATATTTATTTTTTTTTAATTTTGATTTATTATCAATGTTAAACGAATAATAATATTATACAATTTTTATAGAAACTTTGATTTACTGTAAGAAAATAAAAATATTTAATATGTTTCTAACATATATTTTGTTAAATATTGATAACCAAATCAACTAACTAAAATACATTTTTTTATGAAAAAAATCTTAATGTCAGCAGTAAGCTTACTGCTATTGGTTTCATGTAGTAATGATGAAACAAATTCCTCTACTAATTCAGAATCAAAAATTAACCACCAACACCATAGAGGTTGTGCTTCTCATGAAGTTTTAGAGCAACAACTAAAAGAAGATCCTAATTTAGCTTCAAGAATGGAACAAATTGAAAGATTTACAGAAAATGCTTTAGCTAATGGAAGATTAGTTAATGGCAAAATTGAGATTCCTGTAGTTGTGAATGTTCTATATAAAACAGCTGCTGAAAATATTTCTTTAACACAAATACAATCTCAAATTGATGTATTAAACCAAGATTTTAATGCATTAAATAGCGATTTCAATCAAGTTCCAACAACATTTTCCGGTGTTAAAGCAAACGTTGGTATCTCTTTTGTTTTAGATGCTGTTTATAGAAAGTCTACAACAAAAACTTCATGGGGAACTCGTGATGCAATGAAAAAATCAAATCAAGGCGGAATTAATCCTACCTCACCAACTACTAAATTAAACCTATGGGTTTGTACAATTGGAGGTGGAATTTTAGGCTATGCACAATTCCCTGGTGGTTCTTCTGCTACGGATGGTGTTGTAATTGATTCTAGATACTTTGGTACTACAGGAACAGCAACCGCACCTTTTAATAAAGGAAGAACGGCTACACATGAAGTAGGACACTGGATGAACTTAAGACATATATGGGGAGATACTACTTGCGGAAGCGATTTAGTAAGCGACACTCCTACTCATAATACAGCTAATTATGGAATGCCAGTATTCCCACATTATTCAACATGTACTGGTACACCTATAGAAATGACTATGAACTACATGGACTACACTGATGATGCAGGAATGTATATGTTTTCTAATGGTCAAAAAAGTAGAATGCTTGCAATTTTTGCTTCTGGAGGAGCTAGATTTTCATTTGCGCAACCTTAATATATTAAATCATTTGACTTAATCTTTAAAACTCACCTATATCTGGTGAGTTTTTTTTATTTTAGCAAAAAAAAAAAAAATTGATGACATCAAAAGAACTATCATTTGGAATTGTTAGAGCGGTAGCTATTATAGTAGCTGTTTTTTTGTTATTATTTTTCTTTTATAAAATTTCAACTGTAATCATATATATGATTGTATCGGTTGTTTTTACGCTTTTACTCTATCCTTTTGTACTTTTTCTGAGAAGAAAACTAAAATTTAGAAATACATTAGCAGTAATCACGACACTACTATTTGTAATTTTTTTAATTTCGGGAATAATTTTACTATTTGTCCCTTTAATTGTCTCTCAGGGAGAAAACTTATCTCTTTTAGATATCAAAACACTTGAAAATAATTACAACCAACTATTATCCGATGTTACACTTTATTTGAATTCTCACAATATAGATTTACAACAAATTGCTACAAAATCAAACTTAACTTCATTTTCAAATTTTGAATTCATTCCTAATTTTTTAAATAACATCGTAAGTACCATTGGAAATATCGGAATGGGTTTGGCATCTGTTTTATTCATTTCATTTTTCCTGCTTAAAGAAAGAATCGCTTTTGCTACCGCTTTTAAAAATGTTTTACCTACAGAACAAAAAGAAAAAGTAATAAATTCTGTAGAAAAAATAAATGAAATGCTTTCAAGATATTTCTTAGGATTATTACTCCAATTGTTTATAATCTTGATTCTATATTTCATTGTATTTTTAATATTTGGTGTTAAGAATTCCTTGATAATTGCACTTTTATGTGCCGTTTTTAATATAGTACCTTATGTAGGACCTATTATTGCTACTTTTGTAGCTGGACTTTTAATTATGATTAGTAGCATTGGTACCGGTGCTGATTTTGCTTCAGAAACATTACCCACAACTATTTATGTTTTAATTGGAATGTTTGTAGTACAATTAATTGATAATAATATCAGTTCTCCATTGATTTTTTCAAAAAGCACCAATTCGCATCCTTTAGAAATCTTTTTAGTAATTTTGATTGCAGGTATTTTATCTGGTATTACAGGTATGATTATCGCCGTTCCTTTGTATACTTCATTAAAAGTAATTGGAAAAGAATTTTTACCCGAAAACAAAATCATCAAAGCCCTTACTAAAAATTTATAGTTTTGAATTTAGAATTGCTTTTACAAACTGAAATACACGATTTTATCAACAAAAATCTGAATGAAGACAGCTCAAAATTAGCTTTAAAGAAAAATCCATTTCCAGAAGTTAATTATTCGGTTCTCATCAATCAAATTATTGCGAAAAAGAAAGCGAAAGACAAACTTCCCACTTGGTTTTCAACTGAAAATATTATTTATCCTGAAAAAATTTCAATCGAACAAACTTCGTCAGAAACTACAGCAAAATATAAAGCTTCCTTAGTTTTGGGCGAAAAATTAATCGATTGCACGGGAGGGTTTGGTATTGACGACTACTACTTTTCAAAACAATTCCAATCGGTCATTCATTGCGAATTGAATGCCGATTTATCACAAGTCGTAAAACATAATTTCGAAGTTCTAAAAGCAATAAATATTGAATGTATTCAAGGTGATAGCACTAGAATTTTAGAACAATTGAATCAGAAATTTGATTGCATCTACATCGATCCATCCAGAAGAAATGATGCCAAAGAAAAAGTCTTCATGTTAGCCGATTGTTTACCAAATGTAGTCGATTTACAAGACTTTTATTATCAATATACCAATACCATTTTAATCAAAACCGCTCCTATTTTAGACCTTCATGCAGGTTTATTGGAATTGAAAAATGTTGCTGAAATTCATATTGTTGCTGTGGATAATGAAGTAAAAGAATTGCTTTGGAAAATTGATAAAAATTTCGATGCATCGCCCGAAATTATTGCAGTTAATTTGGAAAAAGAAAAACAAACGATTACCAAAATTGAAAGTACAAAATCCTATTTTGCCTCTTATAATTTACCAAAAATATATCTGTATGAACCCAACGCTTCTCTAATGAAATCAGGAGGATTTGAAGCGGTTTCTGAATTATTTTCTATTGGGAAGTTACACCAACATTCCCATTTATACACTTCGGATGAACTCATTGATTTTCCCGGCAGAAGATTTCAAATTAATGCGATTATTCCGTTTCAGAAAAAAGAAATTTTGGAAAATATTCAGGGCAAAAAAATGAATATTTCTACACGAAATTTTCCCATAAAACCAGAAGAAATCAAGAAAAAATATAAAATTACAGATGGCGGAATGGTTTTTGCATTTTTCACCACAAATATGAATAATGAAAAAATAATTTTACTTTGCACCAAATTATAATCCAAATGAAAAACTTTTTATCACTATTACTATTGTTAACTTTAAGTGTACAAGCTCAAAAAAAAGATTGTATTTATGATGTTGAAGAAAAAACCGATTCTACATCGTTAAAAGTTTTACCCAACGTTTTAATGCACGAAAAAATATTTGGAAACACGAACGAGTACTTATTTTTTGCTCTTTTAAACGACAACGGAACACCAATGTTAAGTATTCAACAATTGCAAAAAAGTAAAGACTTTATTAAAACGAATTGTATCGCAAAAAATTCAAAAATTGTTTTGCAATTGATGAATGGAAAAATTATTACACTCTTAAGTTCTAATGAAGAATCTTGTAGCGCACTAAGTTATGATTCGAATGAAAATAACAATATACGAATCTTAACAGGTTATTTTTACTTTACAAAGAATAATTATGAAGAATTAAAAAATAGCCCTGTAACGCTTATGCGAATTCACTTTGCTGGAGAAACAAAAGATTATGTTTTAAAAAGTGAATTAAATTCAGAAACATTAAAAACAACTTCTAAACCTGATAGTTATTTTATGGAGTTTTTGAAGTGTGTGGAGTAAATTATAATTTATAGTTGGTAATGAAAATATTCTATTTATTGATATTAACTCTAGTATCAAACTTATCACAATCACAAGGAATCATATCATATACACCATCCGAAATAACATTGGAATTCATCAAAGATTTCAAAAATTGGAATGATTATGCTTGCAATTTGAGTTTGGAGAAGAGCAACAACGATAAACTAATAGAATTAGAATACAAAAAGATACTTTCTAAATTTTGTAAAGAAAATAAAACACATCAAGGCATTTCATATGGAAACCATTCCAATCACAGTCCTGAATTTGAAAAAATAACAAAAGCTATTGTTAGAAAAGAAAGTGCCATCATTAAAACAAAATTTGTAGACCCTAATAACAGTTTTCGAAATGCAAATTATGAATATCACTTTGTAAAAATAGAAAACAAATGGTTTTTAGAAGAAGTGTATCTTGTTGATAAAGATGGGAAATATGAGGGATTATAGGATTATTCAGAATCGATATTAAACAAAAAAGCCTTGCTAATGCAAGGCTTTTTTGTGATCGCGCCAGGATTCGAACCTGGGACCTACTCATTAGA
>NZ_CALBSN010000045.1 GCF_937967675.1 uncultured Flavobacterium sp.
CTGTTTTTTTTGCAGCTCACTTAATGGTTATCACTTTTTATATGAGAAGTAAATTGTGGCCATTCAAACAAGCTGAAAATCCTGATGTAAGAACTACGGATGACCATTTCTTGATGGAGGTTGGAATTCATGGTAACGAAGAAGAATTAGTTTCTTTCTTTACAAATACTGGAGCGGTAGAAGTTAAAGTTGTAGAAAAGCATTAATAGATAGTATGAAAAGTTTATATAAAATAGTAGCAGTAGTAGGTTTGTCTTTTATGGCAACTTCATGTTTCGATAAAGCAAAGCCTAACTATCAGTTTTTTCCTAACATGTATGAAGCGGTTTCTTATGAAACCTATTCAGAGCATGATGTGTTTAAAGGTGGAGTTGAAGCTCAAATACCTGCAAAGGGATCAATCAAAAGAGGATTTGTTCCTTATGAAATTCCAAATACACCTGAAGGTTATGCTTTAGCTAAAGCGACTTTAAAATCTCCTCTAGATTCATTATCATTGAATCCAGAAAAAGGTAAAGAGTTGTTCAATATTTATTGTGCGATTTGTCATGGTGAAAAAGGAGATGGTAAAGGGAACTTAGTTGTTAAAGAAAAATTCTTAGGGGTTCCTAATTACAAAGATAGAGAGATTACAGAAGGAAGTATTTTTCACGTAATTACTTATGGATTAAATTCTATGGGTTCTCATGCTAACCAATTATCTCAACAAGAGAGATGGCAAGTGACGGATTACGTTTTAAAATTAAAAGCTGGATTATAATATTAATACTTTTTGAAAATAATAGATATGTACACGTTTTCAAGTAAATTAAAAACTTTTTCATTCGTCCTAATGATTTTAGGTGCAATTGGTATTGGAATTGGTTTCATGGCCGCTCCTAAAACTATTGAGGATGTTGAAAAATTATTAGCAGATAGTCATCACGGTCATGAAGCTGCTCATGTAGAGAAAGTTGCTACTCATGCTACAGAAGCTCATGTTGTAGCTGATACTGTTAAAGCTGTTGAAGCTCATGTTACAGATTCAACACACAATGTTGCTCACGCAACTACAGTTGATTCTACTGATCATGTTGAAGATACTACTGCTGTTGTAGCGGTTGCTGAAGCTCCTGCTCATACAGATAATCATGATACTCACGCTAAGGCAGATGCTCATTCACATGATGACCATAAAGCACATTTAGAACACGTACTTCACCAATTACAGAATAAGCCATGGGCCGCTTTGTATGTGGCTTGTATCTTCTTTATGTTAATTTCAGTTGGAGTTTTAGCTTTTTATGCTATTCAATATGCGGCTCAAGCAGGTTGGTCTCCAATCTTATTTAGAGTTATGGAAGGTATCACCGCGTATTTATTACCAGGTTCTATTATTTTCTTCGTATTATTAGTTTTGGCAGGAATGCATTTCAATCATTTGTTTGTATGGATGGATCCAGAAGTAGTAAATCCAGAATCTGTTAAATTTGATAAATTAATTTTCCTTAAAAAAGGATGGTTAAACGTTGGAAGATTCTTAGGAACTGCGGCTATAATCTTAATTGTTTGGAATTATGTACGTTTCAAATTTGTTAAAAATTCTATTGCTCAAGATAGTGCTGAAGACAATGCTCCTTATAAGAGAAATTTCAAACTTGCTGCTTTCTTCCTAGTATTCTTTATCGTTTCTGAGTCTATCATGTCTTGGGATTGGGTTATGTCTGTTGACCCACACTGGTACAGTACATTATTTGGATGGTATGTTTTTGCAAGTTTCTTTGTAAGTGGAATTACTGTAATTGCAATGATTACATTATATTTAAAATCTAAAGGATATTTAGAAAATGTAAATACAAGTCATATTCACGATTTAGCTAAATTTATGTTTGGTATCAGTATTTTCTGGACATACTTATGGTTCTCTCAATTCATGTTGATTTGGTATTCAAATATCCCAGAAGAGGTTACTTATTTCGTAACTCGTATCGAACACTACAAATTACCTTTCTTCGGAATGTTAGCTTTAAACTTCATTTTTCCATTGTTAATCTTAATCAATACAGATTTCAAGCGTTTAACTTGGATTGTAGTTATGGCAGGTATCGTAATTTTATTTGGACATTATATTGATTTCTTCAATATGATTATGCCTGCAACAGTTGGTGATCAAT
>NZ_CALBSN010000046.1 GCF_937967675.1 uncultured Flavobacterium sp.
TATAAAAATGAGTAAAATTATTGGAATCGACTTAGGAACAACCAACTCATGTGTGGCTGTTATGGAAGGTGGAGAACCTGTTGTAATTGCGAACGCAGAAGGTAAAAGAACAACGCCATCTGTTATTGCTTTTGTAGAAGGTGGAGAAATTAAAGTTGGAGATCCGGCAAAAAGACAAGCAGTAACTAACCCTACAAAAACGATTGCTTCGGTAAAACGTTTTATGGGTAACAAGTATACTGAAAGTGCAAAAGAAGCTTCAACAGTAGCTTACAAAGTGGTAAAAGGAGACAACGATACACCTCGTGTTGATATCGATGGTCGTTTATATACACCACAAGAATTGTCTGCAATGACACTTCAAAAAATGAAAAAAACAGCTGAAGATTATTTAGGTCATTCAGTATCTGAAGCAGTTATTACTGTTCCAGCTTACTTTAACGATGCGCAACGTCAAGCTACAAAAGAAGCGGGTGAAATTGCTGGTTTAAAAGTAATGCGTATTATAAATGAGCCAACAGCAGCAGCTTTAGCTTATGGATTAGACAAACAAGGTAAAGACCAAAAAATTGCTGTTTACGATTTAGGTGGAGGTACTTTTGATATTTCTATCTTAGAATTAGGAGATGGCGTTTTTGAAGTATTATCTACAAACGGAGATACACACTTAGGTGGAGATGATTTTGACCAAGTAATTATCGATTGGTTAGCTAACGATTTCAATGCTGCTGAAGGTGTTGATTTACGTAAAGATCCAATGGCATTACAACGTTTAAAAGAAGCAGCTGAGAAAGCTAAAATTGAATTATCAGCTTCTGCTCAAACAGAAATCAACTTACCATACGTAACCGCTACGGCTTCTGGACCAAAACACTTAGTACAAACATTAACAAGAGCTAAATTTGAACAATTAGCAGAAACTTTAGTAAAACGTTCTATGGAGCCAGTTGCTAAAGCGTTAAAAGATGCTGGTTTATCCGTTTCTGATATCGATGAGGTAATCTTAGTAGGAGGTTCAACTCGTATCCCAGTTATCCAAGAGCAAGTAGAGAAATTCTTTGGTAAAAAACCATCAAAAGGAGTTAATCCAGATGAAGTTGTAGCTATTGGTGCTGCTATTCAAGGTGGAGTTTTAACTGGAGATGTTAAAGATGTATTGTTATTAGATGTTACGCCACTTTCATTAGGTATCGAAACTTACGGAGGTGTAAAGACAAATTTAATTGAAGCTAATACGACTATCCCAACAAGAAAATCACAAGTTTTCTCAACTGCAGCAGATAACCAACCATCGGTAGAAATCCACGTTTTACAAGGAGAAAGACCAATGGCAAATGATAACAAAACAATTGGTCGTTTCCA
>NZ_CALBSN010000047.1 GCF_937967675.1 uncultured Flavobacterium sp.
GGAATTTTCAATTTGTTCATGGTGTGCAACTTGGCAATTTCCATGTTAATGGTTTTGCTTTCGCCCGCTAAAATGGTTTCTTTTAGTATTACAAGTGGTTTTGAGGCTGTCATTTGGTTGATTCTAAGGTGTTAAAAATACGAAAAGTTCAAGAACAAGGGCAAGTTCAAGTTCAAAAATCAATTTTTTATTGGGATACAGATTTAAAATAAAAAGTTTAATCGCAAAGAGCGCAAAGATTTACGCCAAGTTCACAATTTTTAAAATCCGTCCAATTTGCGCTGCAAAGCATCCGTTTCATCTGCGTGCCAATTAAAACAATTCTATTATCTTTGTTCTATCATCTTTCAATAAAATGCAAACACCATTAGAACTTCAAATCCAAACTTTACCTGATAATCCGGGTGTGTATCAGTATTATGATAAGGATGGAAAAATTCTATATGTTGGTAAGGCGAAAAACTTAAAAAAACGCGTTCAATCGTATTTTACTAAGAACCACGATAATTATAAAACGTCGGTTTTAGTTAAGAAAATTGTAACCATAAAACACATTGTCGTTCCAACGGAAACCGATGCGTTATTGTTGGAAAACAACTTAATTAAAAAGTTACAACCACGTTATAATGTCTTGCTTCGCGATGACAAAACGTATCCTTGGATTTGTATTAAAAACGAACGATTTCCAAGAATATTCTCTACCCGAAAAATGATTAAAGATGGTTCGGAATATTTTGGACCTTACACCAGTTTTAAAACGGTTCATACGATTTTAGATTTAATTAAAGAATTGTATCCATTACGAACTTGTACTTACGATTTATCGAAAGCAAATGTTGATACGGGAAAATTTAAAGTGTGTTTGGAATATCATATTGGCAATTGTAAAGGCGCTTGTGAAGGTTATGAAACGGCTGAAAACTATCAAAATCAAGTCGAAAAAATCCGTCAAATTTTAAAGGGAAATTTCAAAGAAAGTTTGAAAGATTTCAAGAAATTAATGACCGATTTGGCGATGGAAATGAAGTTTGAAGAAGCGCAAAAAATCAAAGAAAAAATTGAAGTTTTAGAAAATTACCAATCGCGTTCTACGGTTTTGAATCCGAAAATTACCAATTTGGATGTGTTTTCGATTATTTCCGATGAAACGATGGCGTATGTGAACTTTTTACAGATTTCGCATGGAGCAATCGTTCGTTCGCACACGTTAGAATTGAAGAAAAAATTAGACGAAACCAACGAAGAATTACTAGAATTAGCCGTTGTTGAATTACGCGAACGTTTTCATTTGAATGCCCGAGAAATTGTCGTTCCATTTGCAATAGATTTAGGAGAAAATGTAAAAGTAACCGTACCTCAATTAGGTGATAAAAAGCAAATTTTAGATTTATCAGAGCGTAACGCCAAATTTTATCGATTAGATCAATTAAAGCAAATTCAAATCGTTGATCCAGAACGTCATACGAATCGCATCATGGCGCAAATGCAAAAAGATTTACGTTTATCAGTAGAGCCACGACATATTGAGTGTTTCGATAACTCGAATATTCAAGGAACTAACCCTGTTTCGGCTTGTGTGGTGTTTAAAGATGGGAAACCAAGTAAAAAAGATTACCGTCATTTCAACATTAAAACAGTTGAAGGTCCAAATGATTTTGCTTCGATGGAAGAAGTGGTGTATCGAAGATACAAACGCATGTTAGATGAAAATCAACCTTTACCGCAATTGATTATTATTGATGGTGGAAAAGGGCAATTATCTTCGGCTTTAAAAAGTATTGATGATTTAGGATTACGAGGAAAAATTGCCATTATCGGAATTGCAAAACGTTTGGAAGAATTGTTTTATCCGGGTGATTCGGTGCCGTTGTATTTGGATAAAAAATCGGAAACCTTGAAAGTGATTCAGTATTTGCGAAACGAAGCCCATCGATTTGGAATCACACATCATCGCGACAAGCGAAGTAAATCGGCTTTAACCAATAGTTTGGAAAGTATTCCAGGAATCGGTGAAAAAAC
>NZ_CALBSN010000048.1 GCF_937967675.1 uncultured Flavobacterium sp.
TTCTTGTTTTCCATAAGTAAAACTCAATTAATGAAATCGTTGTCAAAAAATTGAGAATGCAAATTTACAAACATTAATTTATTTAATAATACTAATTAAAAAGAAAAAGGTCTAAACTTAGTTTAGACCTTTCATAAAAACTTTAATTTCCCCCTACAGAAATAAAATCTTTTACTATTATTTGAACCAAAATTATGAAAGGTTTTTAATTGTATCAGTTCAAAAGTAATAACTGTATCAATTTTATTAATAAGTGTAATTAAAACATCTTAAATAAAAAAAGGTCTAATAAAATATTAGACCTTATCGAAATTTCATTATCCCCCAACAGATAAAAAATATTTATTACTTATTCGAAGATAAAGAAGTAGGATAACAAAAAATAAATAAGTAGCTTTATTTTAAAAAAAAATACGCATATATAAAATTACACTGAAAAGAAGTAAAAAAAAAGGTCTAATTTTAATTAGACCTTTGTGAAAAAATCTTTATTGTCCCCCTACAGAAATAAAAATTCTTATTATTACACAGCTAAAGTATAGCAAGAAAATGAGTTCACAAAGAAAATAGCTATAAGTGAAATTATTTTATCATAATTTTAAAAAACAACAATATTTTCCTGTTTTTGATTGCTTTATATTAAAAAAAAAGCCTAGTTTAAACTAGGCTTTAATGAAAAAAATCTTTATTGTCCCCCTACAGAAATAAAAATTCTTATTATAGCTGGAACTAAATTAGTGGATTAGATAAATTTAATTCTTATAATTAATTATATGTTTAAAAAAAAAACTCATAATTAAAAAATAGATTTATTCTTTCCTATATTTCTTCGTTTCTTCAAAAACGTATTCTAAAATTTTAGCATCTTGTTCCGTAAATTCTACATGACGGCGACTCATTACAATTTTAGCGGTTTCGAAAGCTTTTTTAGTAATGTAAGTGGTGAATCCAGAAGCGCCACCCCATGAGAAACTTGGCACAAAATTTCTTGGAAATCCAGAACCAAAAATATTAGTCGAAACACCAACCACCGTTCCCGTATTAAACATCGTATTGATACCACATTTACTGTGATCACCCATCATTAATCCGCAGAATTGTAAACCTGTACGGGCAAAGCCTTCGGTTTCATAACTCCACAAACGTACTTCTTCATAGTTGTTTTTTAAATTGGAATTATTCGAATCGGCACCAATGTTACACCATTCTCCTAAAACAGAATTTCCTAAAAATCCATCATGCCCCTTGTTTGAATATCCGAATAAAACCGAGTTATTTACTTCGCCACCAATGCGACAATGTGGCCCAACAGTTGTTGCTCCATAAACTTTTGTTGCTAATTTTACTTGCGCTTCTTCGCACAAAGCAAAAGGTCCACGAATAACCGAACCTTCCATAATTTCAGCATTTTTCCCGATGTAAATTGGTCCAGTTGAAGCGTTTAAAGTTACGAATTCTAACTTCGCTCCTTCTTCAATGAAAATATTTTCAGGAGCAATTACGTTGACGCTTTTTGGAATCGGTTGAGAGAATCTATCTTCGGTTAACAATTCAAAATCTTCACGAATAGCGGCATCATTTTTTG
>NZ_CALBSN010000049.1 GCF_937967675.1 uncultured Flavobacterium sp.
TTGATAGCTGGAATTCTATTGAAATATTCGTTTGCTTGTGCTAAAGTGTAAGCTAATTGTTGTACGATATTCGCACCTGCATTTTGATAAATTCCGCTTGAAATTGTTAAGAATGGAACAGCTGTTTTTGAAGTAATTGTATTTAATTTCTCAAAATCTTTTTCAAGATTTTCAAACCAATTGCCATCTTTTACTAATTGTCCGATTGGATCATTTTGAATAAAGATGTTAGCTTTACTTTTTGTAGTGAAATCATTGATTTTATTCGAAAATTCTACAGAAAGAAAAGGTAAATTGAAATAATAATTCACGTTTTCTAACGAAAGATTTTGCATCAACTCGTCAATTGAAACGGCATCATTTTCTAAAGTAAAACGAACACTTTCTGCTCCTCTTTGTAATGTTTCTAGCGCACGCGCATTCGATTTTTTCACATCGTGAACAAAAATATTTTGAACAATTGCAAAAGGTTTTGAAGGAGTGATAGCATTCAAATTCACCTCTTCCGACACTTCGGAATCATCATTGTGATAAAACGGTTTCACTTTAATGCCTTCCGGACTTTCCCAAACTAAGGTTTCGTTGTAATCAGCACCTTTTAGTTCGTATTGAATTTGTTGCTTCCATTGTTTAGAAGAAACGGCATCAAAATCAGAAAATAAATTATTGTTAGCCACGAATTATGTATTTAATTGTTACTAGTTGTTTTTTTGGCAGCCGCTTTTTTTTCGTCTTCAAATTCGATGATGTAGATGTCTTCGTTATCGCGTTTCATGTAATATTTCTCGCGAGCGTATTTTTCTACACGATCATCATTTTTCAATTCTTTGATTTTTATGCTGTCTTTTTTAATTTCAGTTTTATAGTACTGAATATTATCTTCAATTTCTTCAATTTCCTTATCCAAAACGCGGTGTTCTAAATAAGAGTAATTGTCGAAAAAAAGCATCCAAACAGAAAAAAGAATTAACACCAAAACGTAGCGATTCATTACGAACGCTAAAAACGGATATTTGGCAATTAAATTCTTGATTTTGTTCATTATGCGATTCTTTGATTAATTACGGCGCGCACTACGTCGATAGCAACCGTATTGTATTTGTCATTTGGAATAATAATATCAGCAAATGCTTTAGTAGGCTCGATGAATTGTTCGTGCATTGGTTTTAAAGTGGTTTGATAACGATTCAAAACCTCTTCCATATCACGACCACGTTCTGCAATGTCACGTTTTAAACGACGAATCAAACGCTCGTCAGAATCGGCATGAACGTAAACTTTAATGTCAAACATGTCTCTTAATTCGGGATTGGTTAGAATTAAGATGCCTTCAACAATCATTACTTTTCTTGGATGTGTGATGACTTTATCGTCAGTTCTGTCGTGAGTTACGAATGAATAAACCGGTTGTTCAATAGTTTTTCCAGCTTTTAAATCTTTAAGATGGGCTACTAACAATTCAAAATCAATGGCTCTTGGATGATCGAAATTGATTTTAGTACGCTCTTCATAACTTAAATGATGCGTTTCCTTGTAATAAGAGTCCTGAGAAATGACACCTACTTCAGTAGCAGGTAACTCATTCATAATCTGATGAACAACTGTTGTTTTTCCACTTCCGGTACCTCCGGCAATTCCAATAATTAGCATATAAAAGGTTGTCTTGTTTAATTTTAGCAAAAATAGAAATAATATTCTAAGTGTTTTTTGTTTTTGGTTAGAAAGTTTAACGAATAAGTGCTAAAAAAATATAGTTTGAAAAAGACTGAAAATTTATTTTAAAAAAAGAATGGATTTATTTGGAACAAGAGAAATTAGTTCTATATTTGCACTCACAAATTCGGGGTGTAGCGTAGCCCGGTTATCGCGCCTGCTTTGGGAGCAGGAGGTCGCAGGTTCGAATCCTGCCACCCCGACAAAACCTTCTTGAAACTTCAGGAAGGTTTTTTTTATTGTCAAAAATTATACATACATAATTAAAACTAATTCAATTTTAAGAAATAATTTTAATTAAAAACTTACATTTGCTACTCTTAAAAGAATAAAGTTATGTCAGATACAAT
>NZ_CALBSN010000050.1 GCF_937967675.1 uncultured Flavobacterium sp.
TATGCTTATTTTTATGTATTTCAGTTGGATTATGCTACACCCCTAAAGTCCCCTCAAGGGGACAATTCTACTATTGAATTATTATTCTTTTAGTTTTCAGTTGAGTTTTTTATACCCCTGTTCCCGATAGCTATCGGGACCTCGAGGAGACAATCCTTCTAAGGTAATTTGATTTGTATGGTTTTCAGTTGAATTTGGTGTTTAACCACTAGGTGCACAAGGAAGGCACTAAGGGCAGTAAGAGTACTAATTTATATGCTTATTTTTATGTATTTCAGTTGGATTATGCTACACCCCTAAAGTCCCCTCGAGGGGACAATCCTGCGATTGAATTTTATATTTTGAAGATTTTCCAATTGGACTTCTTTACACCTCTAAATTCCGAAGGGTCGGAACTTGCGAGTTACGGAATAGGCTCTCGAGTGGACAATCCTGCTATAGAAATTTAATTTTTGCATTTCAGTTGAACGTTTTTTACACCCCTAGAGTCCCCCCTCGAGGGGACAATCCTGCGATTGAATTTTATATTTTTAAGTTTTCCAGTTGGACTTCTTTACACCCCCTAGAGTCCCCTCGAGGAGACAATCCTTCTAAGGTGATTTGAATTGTATGAGTTTCAGTTGAATTTGGTGTTTAACCACTAGGTGCACAAGAAAGGCACAAAGAGCACTAATTTATGTATTTATTTATTTTTATTGTTTTTAGTTCAACATTTTTACACCCCTGAAGTCCCCTCAAGGGGAAATCCTTCTATAGAATTATTGTATTTTTAGGTTTTTAGGAGCTGTTTTCTCCACTTTACTGTAATTTTTACACTTTACTCTATTTTTCTTGATATTGGTGTAATATTTTCAATTCAAAGTATTGTAATGTAATGTTTTACACTATACACACCTAGTTTTCTTGAGGTGTTGTTTTATGCTATAGTTTTGGAGTGTTGGAAGGCAAGATTGGGTGCGCAACGGTTTTGGTTTTCATCTAAAATTTTACAAAATGAAAAATGTATTTTACACACAGGAAACGGGGTTTCAGAAATCGCGTTCCGCAGTTAGAGGATCCAAAAGAAGTAATGACTTCACAGTATTAATTTTAAACAAGAGCAACTAATGGCAAAGTTTGATGGGATTTTTGAGATTAAAGGGACTTTACAAGGCATGTCTTTTTATAAATCTAAGGATGGATTGTTGATTCGAAAAAAAGGTGGGATTGATAAGAGTCGGATTAAGAATGACCCTGCCTTTCAACGAACAAGAGAGAATGGTTCGGAGTTTGGGCATAATGCCAAAATGGGACAATTAATGCGAAAATCGGTAGCTAATTTATTGTCTTTAGCTAAAGATTATCGCGTTAGCAGTAGGATGTCGCAAGCGATGAGTCGTATAAAGAATTTGGATTTTACTTCTCCACGTGGTGACCGAAAAGTATGGATTGGTATTGCTAGTGACGAGGGTAAACAAGCACTTCGTGGGTTTGATTTCAATTTGAATTCGCCTTTCAATTCTGTTTTCAGATCGCAGTATGAATTAGATACAACCACAGGTGAAGTTAGTATTACTAACTTTAATCCTGCTACTAATTTGAGTTTACCACAAGGAGCTACTCATGCTAGTTTTAGTGTTTCGGTGGCTTCAGTAGATTTTGAATTGGAGAATTATGGTACCACTTACAGCCCGAAGGAGAATTTTGCTTTGGTTGACGGGTCTTTAAGTTTAACTCTTACTCCAAGTGGAATGCCAGGAGGTACTGGAAGTACTTTTTATTATTTCTTGATTGAATTTTTTCAGGAATTGAATGGCGTTCAGTATCCGCTGAAAAATAACTCACATAATGTGTTGTATTTGATGGAGGTGGTTTAAAGTTCCTACCCCATTGGGATTGTAATTGATGAAGTCCGTATCGCAAGGTACGGGCTTTTTTGTTAGTGGTCAGTGGTCAGTAATTAGTGGTCAGTTAACGGTGGCTTCGAGAGCCTCAGCCAACGTTTAGACGATTTGTTATTATGATTTCTATTGAACTACTGATGTGGTTGTATGAAGTAATCGAAGGCAAATGGTATTGAATAATAGATTTAAGTATTTTGAGATTTGTTTTCAGTAGTTCTCGATACATTTTTTTATAAAATAGCTTGGGCAATTTTATAAAAAAAATCGAAGTGACGGAGGTGGTATTACTTTTTTTCATTAAAACCAATAGAACCTGTGCCTTCAAGGGTGGTTTGTTAGTGACCAGTGGTCAGTAAGTAGTGTTCATGTTACAGTGGCTTAGATTCCAAAAAACGCAACCATCAGTTTTAACCGATTTATCTGGGTTCTAAAAAAACTTCACTTGTTCAAGAGATGCTTGGCAGCATGACAAACTGGGTGGGAAGGTTTTTATCAGTTTTCAGTTGATATTTGTTACACCCCTAATCCCGATAACTATTGGGACCTCAAGGGGACAATCCTTTAATAGAATTATTGTTTTTTTAGGTTTTCAATTGAAATTAGCTCCACCACTGTTCCCGACAGCTATCGGGATCTCGAGTGGACAATCCCTCTAAGGTGATTTGATTTGTATGGTTTTCAATTGAATTTGGTGTTTAACCACTGGGTGTTCAAGGAAGGCACTATGGACACTAAGAGTACTAATTTATGTGTTTATCTTTATTGTTTTAGTTGAATTATGCTACAGCCCTAAATTCCGCAGGGTCGGAATAGTTACACCCCTAAAGTCCCCTCAAGGGGACAATCCTTCTATAGAATTATTGTTTTTTATAGGTTTTCGATTGAAATTAGTTACACCACTATTCCTGATAGCTATCGTGACCTCGATGGGACAATACCTTCTAAGAAATTTAGCTTTGATTAAAAATTTTATAAATTATTTCAATTTCTTCAATCTGTGTTCCGAAAATCCAAATCATAAATCGTTCCTCTTCAATCCTCAATCATTTATTCAAGATATGGTTACCAACATAACAAACTAGGGTTCAGAAAACTTTGATAAGTGAAACGTCTCTGCGGTACTCTCTCAATGCAATACATCCCGAAGCTTCGGGACAAAAAAACTCCGTGTAACTCTTTGCAAAACTTAGTACTACTTTGTGTAAAATATCCGCCACTATTAGCATTTTGTGCAAGCAAATCTAATTCATCAGCGTTTCAATTCATGCGCAACGACTCTATATAACTTACTTTGAATTAACTATATAGTTTTTCAAATTTTCATTAAATGAATTAAAAATACTTGAAATAGTACTAGGATAGAGTTTATATCGGCTATGTATGTTGCCATTTTTTTTAAAATATTTATTTTGATGATCCGCTTCCAATGGAAAATTAACCCACCTATTTTCAGAGGGAGTGAACAACTCAACTTTAACAATCTCAAACTTGTAACTACCATTAAAAAAAGACAATAATAGGGTAGATTTAACATCATAACAATGTAAAACTTCTTGGTATTTATCACATAATATTTTTGATTTTATGAATTCAATCAAAATAGATTCCTTTTCTTTTGTTTCCTTTACAAAAATTTTCGCTTTTTGCTTATTAATAATAAGCCAATTTAAAGTTTTTTCATACAATTCATTACGGTCTTTGTTTTGGAATTCTTCATTTATAAATGGAGTCAAACCTTTACTTGTAAAGGAAAAGGATTGGTTTTGACCCATTGAATGCAAAGTAAAAAACAAAATAAAAAACAAACTTACTTTTTTCATAACTACTTTTTTGTCAAATTAACAAATTAATAACGAGAAAATTTATTTCAAAGAAAAAAACTTAATACAATTTAAAAATTACTAATACAAAAAAAGAGGCTGTCTTACGACAGCCTCCTCTTGTTTATAATGAAGTGTGTTTTGTGCGTTGAGCACTATACATTTATCACTACTCTTGTTTAACCATTCGTATGGTTTTCACTTGGTCGTCTTGTGTTACAATTACATTGTAAACTCCACGTGACCATTCTGATCCCAGTTGTAAGCTCTCTAATGCTGACGGCGCCACTTCTCTATCTTCGATTAGTTTACCTGTCATATCAAATACTCGTACTTGAATCATAGCATCGCTTGGACTATCCAACGATAATGTGAAGTAAGATGTATATGGATTTGGATATCCTTTAACTGTAAAGATTACTTTACTTGTAACATCCTCCTCTACAACTTCTTGTCTAGTCGTTGGTGCAGTACCTGGTAACGTTACGTTACATACTGATCCATAAGAACTCCAAACCCCATTATTCAATAATGCCACTTTTACTCTATAAGATGATCCTGCAACTCCAGTGA
>NZ_CALBSN010000051.1 GCF_937967675.1 uncultured Flavobacterium sp.
CATCACTAATACAAATACATGAAAATTCATGCGAATGTGATATAGAAATATGTTTGCCATCAATTAAATGAGGCTTTCCAGCTTCATCATATGTTAAATCATAATCCGTGTAACCCAAATGTTGTAGTAACATTCGAACCGCTAAAAATCCTCTCTGGTGTTCTTCCGATTTCATTCCTTCTAAACGAAAAAGCGAAGTATCTTTTAACGAAACCGCTCTAAATAATGAAGTTACGTCTTCGGTAATATGCCAAAAGTACGCAGTGGTGGTTTCGTTTATATGTATAATTTTATATAGCGGCATTTATATTTTGTTGTTTTTCAAATCATTAGAAAACTAAACAATTCACAAATTAATAGAAATCTTTGAAAAAATAAAAAGATATTTCGTAATTTTGCACCCTAATTTTAGAATATACAAATATACATAATAGATGAGTACACAAACATTACCTTATGTAGCTTATAAAGTGAAAGATATTTCGCTTGCAGCTTGGGGAAGAAAAGAAATTGAATTAGCTGAAGCTGAAATGCCAGGTTTAATGGCTTTAAGAGCTGAATACGGAGCATCTCAACCTTTAAAAGGAGCTAGAATTGCGGGATGTCTTCACATGACGATTCAAACTGCAGTTTTAATTGAAACTTTAATCGCTTTAGGTGCAGAAGTTACTTGGTCATCTTGTAATATTTTTTCAACTCAAGATCAAGCTGCTGCTGCTATTGCTGCTGCTGGAATTCAGGTTTATGCTTGGAAAGGTTTGAATGAAGAAGATTTCGATTGGTGTATTGAGCAAACTTTATTCTTTGGTGAAGATAGAAAACCATTGAACATGATTTTAGATGATGGTGGTGATTTAACTAATATGGTTTTTGATCGTTACCCAGAATTAATTCCTGGAATTAAAGGTTTATCAGAAGAAACTACTACTGGAGTTCACCGTTTGTATGAAAGAATGAAAAACGGAACTTTATTCATGCCTGCAATCAACGTAAATGATTCGGTAACTAAATCAAAATTTGATAACAAATACGGATGTAAAGAATCAGCTGTTGATGCTATTCGTCGTGCAACTGATGTTATGTTAGCAGGTAAAAGAGTAGTTGTTTGTGGATACGGTGACGTTGGAAAAGGAACTGCGGCTTCTTTCCGTGGCGCTGGTTCTATTGTAACTGTTACTGAAATTGATCCAATTTGTGCTTTACAAGCAGCTATGGACGGTTTTGAAGTAAAAAAATTAGACACTGTTGTTGGTAATGCTGATATCGTAATTACTACAACTGGAAATAAAGATATCGTTGTTGGTCGTCACTTTGAAGCTATGAAAGATAAAACTATCGTTTGTAACATTGGACACTTCGATAACGAAATCGATATGGCTTGGTTGAATAAAAACCATGGTGCCTCTAAAATTGAAATCAAACCACAAGTTGACAAATATACTATCAATGGAAATGACATCATCATTTTAGCTGAAGGACGTTTAGTAAACTTAGGTTGTGCTACAGGTCACCCAAGTTTTGTAATGAGTAATTCATTCACAAACCAAACGTTAGCTCAGTTAGAGTTATGGACAAACAGTGCAGCATACAAAAATGAAGTATATATGTTACCTAAACATTTAGATGAAAAAGTAGCAGCGCTTCACTTAGCTAAATTAGGTGTTGAATTAGAAACTTTAAACCCAGAGCAAGCAGCTTACATTGGAGTTGAAGTTCAAGGCCCATTTAAACCTGAGTATTATAGATATTAATTGTCATGCTGAACTCGTTTCAGCATCTCAAAATAATTTAAACCCTTGCAGCAATGTGAGGGTTTTTCTTTTACCAACTATTTTTTAACAAATTAGCAACAACTTGAAACTTTTGGCGTTAAATTTGTACTAATCATCATCAATCAAAATCAATCATCATGTTAAAACGTTTTTTTATATTATGCTCAGGCGTAGATTCCGACATAATTAACGGCTGTTCTAATGGCGAGCAAAACAAATATGCCGGAATTGGAGCTACCGTTTTCTTCA
>NZ_CALBSN010000052.1 GCF_937967675.1 uncultured Flavobacterium sp.
TTTTCTTCACTTACTTCAAGAGAGGCAACCTTATTCCCTTTGTCAGCAGAAAATTGACCGCATAAGACTTTGTACTCCTCTTGTGATATTTTAGCATTTGGACTCGACTCAATTTCATGACCCTTTTCTTTTAAAAAATCCACTGCTCTATCAAGAGAAATATTTAACTCCCTTAAAACTTTGTTTATTCTTATTACTCTTTCTTCAGACATATAATCTTTTTAAAATTCTTTGTATGTTGTTGTGTTGTTGACTAAAGAATTATCCTTCTAACTCTTCTTTCAAAATATTGATTACATCTAAAATGGTTTCTTCTTCAAGGTCTGTTCTTCTAACTAAGTCAGCAACATCTTGATTTAATACGCTTCTAGCAGTATCTAAACCAATTTTTTCAAACTCTTCAATTACCCAAGCTTCGATTTCGTCTGAAAATTCTCTTAATTCAACATCATCTTCTTCTTCAGCAATTCCCTCACGGATAACATCAATTTCGTAACCTGTTAATAAGCTAGCCAATTTAATATTATTACCACCTCTACCAATCGCTTTTGAAACTTCTTCAATTTTTAAGAATACTTCAGCTGTTTTTGCATCTTCGTTAATTTTTACCGAAGACACTTTTGCTGGACTTAAAGCTCTTGTAATATACAATTGAGCGTTAGTTGTATAATTGATAACATCAATATTTTCATTTCCTAACTCACGAACAATTCCGTGAATACGAGAACCTTTCATTCCTACACAAGCACCAACAGGATCAATTCTATCATCATAAGAATCTACCGCTACTTTTGCTTTTTCACCCGGAATACGAACTACTTTTTTGATTGTAATTAAACCATCAAATACTTCAGGAATTTCTTGTTCAAATAATTTCTCAAGGAATTCAGGAGCCGTTCTTGACATGATGATTTGAGGCTTATTACCCTTCAATTCAACGTTTTCTATCACACCTCTAACATTATCTCCTTTTTTGAAATAATCATTTGGAATTTGTTTTTCTTTTGGTAAAACAATTTCATTTCCTTCATCATCCATCAAAATTACAGCTTTTGGACGAACATGATGCACTTCAGCTGTATAAATATCTCCAATTAAATCTTTAAATTGTTTGTAAAGATTTGTATTATCGTGTTCATGAATTTTAGAAATCAAGTTTTGACGTAAAGCCAAAATAGCTCTTCTTCCTAATTGGATTAATTTCACTTCTTCAGAAACATCTTCACCTACTTCAAAATCAGGCTCAATTCTTCTAGCTTCAGACAAAGAAATTTCAGAATTAGGATCCTCTACTTCACCATCTTCTACCACAACACGATTTCTCCAAATCTCCATATCTCCTTTATCAGGATTAATGATGATGTCAAAATTTTCATCTGATCCGTATTTCTTTTTTAATGCACTTCTAAATACATCCTCTAAAATTGCCATTAGTGTAACTCTATCTATGAGTTTATCGTCTTTAAATTCTGAAAACGATTCGATTAATGCAATATTTTCCATGTCAACTCTTTATTT
>NZ_CALBSN010000053.1 GCF_937967675.1 uncultured Flavobacterium sp.
GTAAATCGGCTTTAACCAATAGTTTGGAAAGTATTCCAGGAATCGGTGAAAAAACGATGATTACATTAATGAAACATTTTAAAAGTGTTAAAAGATTGCAAATTGCCGATGAAAAAGCAATTTCTGAAGTGGTAGGTATTTCAAAAGCCAAAAAAATTTCCGACTTTTACAAGACAATTCAATCTGAAAAGCAATAATGAAAAAATTCTTCTTGTTTATAAGCCTACTATTTTTTACCCAAATCAGCTTAGGACAAGAAAACCCGCGACCAAAAGTAGGACTTGTGCTTAGTGGTGGTGGTGCAAAAGGATTGGCGCATATTGGTGTGCTAAAAGTAATCGATTCCCTTGGTATAAAAGTTGATTATGTGGCTGGAACCAGTATGGGTGCGATTGTTGGTGGATTGTATGCATCAGGCTACAATGGAGAACAATTGGATTCTATTTTTTCAAATGTTAATATTGATGCATTACTTCAAGATTACACGCCTAGAGAAGCTAAGTCTTTCTACGAAAAAAGGAATGACGAAATTTATGCCTTAACACTTCCTTTTAATAAATTTAAATTAGGATTGCCTTCAGGTTTATCAAAAGGGCTATATAATTTTAATTTACTTTCTTCGTTGACTCATCACGTGAGTCATGTGCGTGATTTTGATGAACTTCCAATTCCTTTTTTATGCATTGCTACCGATGCTGAAACAGGAGAGAAAGTGGTTCTAGATTCAGGAGTTTTAGCACAAAGCATGATTGCTAGTGGTGCATTGCCTACATTGTATAGTCCTGTTGAGATTAATGGAAAAGTTTTAATTGATGGAGGAGTTGTTGATAATTATCCAATAGAAGAGTTAAAAGCAAGAGGTGTAGACATTGTAATTGGAGTAGATGTTCAAGATGGATTAAAAACTAGAGAGGATTTAAAAGGTGTTACATCAGTATTAGCACAGATAAATAATTTTTCCATGATAGAAAAAATGGAAGGAAAACAAAAAGCTACCAACATTTACATCAAACCAGATATAAAAGGATTTACTGTTGTAGCGTTTGATAAAGGGAAAGAAATTATTGGGAAAGGGAAAGAAAAAGCATTAGGAATGATTAATCAATTATTGCCATTAGCTAATTTTGATAGCCCTAAAAATGCTAGAACCTCTCTTCAAGATTCTATTTTTATTAAAGATATAATTACCAATAAATTAGATAATTTTACACGAGCATATATTATTGGGAAATTGAAATTTAAAAAAAACACAAAAATTTCAATCAATCAATTTCAGAAAGGGATTTTAAATTTAAATGCCACACAAAATTTTAGTGCCATAAGTTATTCATTTGATAAAATGCAGGATGGCGAGAGGTTACTTTTACAACTAAAAGAAAACCAGAATACCACTTTTTTAAAATTTGGTCTTCACTACGACGATTTGTTCAAAAGTGGAATACTTTTAAATTACACCAAAAAGCGATTGATTACTAAAAATGATGTAGCTTCATTAGATTTGATTTTAGGAGATAATATTAGATATAATTTTGATTATTACATTGATAATGGCTTTTATTGGAGTTTTGGATTTAATTCTAAATTAACTACTTTTAATCGAAATATAACAAACAACATTGCAGATGATGTTCTTTTTGAAGCTGTTACAAATGCTATTAACGTGGATTTTTTAGATTTTAGTAATCAAGCTTATTTACAAACTATTTTTGCTCAAAAGTTTTCGTTGGGCGGAGGAGTTGAGCATAAAATTTTAGTTTTAGAATCAGAAACACTTCAAAATACTAATCCTGTTTTTGAAAATAGTATATATTTTTCACTTTTTGGATTTGTAAAATATGATTCATTTGATAAAAAATATTTTCCAAAAACAGGATGGAACTTTAATTCTGAAATTCGTTCCTATGTTTATTCTTCAGATTACAAAAATAATTTTGAAAGGTTTTCTATTGCAAAAGCAGATTTCGCTTTTGCGCAACCCATTAATAAAAATATTTCACTCAAAATGCAATCCGATGTGGGTTTTGCTATAGGAGAAAGGAGTATACCTTATTTTGATTTCATCTTAGGAGGGTTTGGTTTTCAACAAGTTAATAATATTAAGCCTTTTTTTGGTTATGATTTCTTAAGTTTAGCTGGTGATAGTTATGTGAAATTATTATTCACTGCTGATTATGAAATATTCAAAAAGCATCATTTAAATTTTAATGCAAATTTTGCTAACATTGGTAATAAAATATTTGATAATATTGATACATGGTTTAAAAAACCAGATTATTCAGGGTATTCTTTTGGTTATGGTATGGAAACAGTTATTGGGCCAGTTGAAATAAAGCACTCCTGGTCGCCTGAAACAAAAGATCATCACACTTGGTTTTCAGTTGGATTTTGGTTTTAATAAAAAATTACGATATTTGTAATGATGGAAAATTGGTTAGACCTATTAGCACATTTAAAATTCCTCATCAAGAGAAATCCTGAGTGAGTTTTTTTTCGTGCCAATACATTTCAACTTCATTTATTATTGGCACTTCGACATATAACTTATTGTCTAATAAAAACTTAATGTAATGCCAATATATCACAAATTGGGAAATATCCCACATAAGCGTCATATTCAATTCCGCAAACCTAACGGAGATTTGTATTATGAGCAACTTTTTGGTACAGTAGGATTTGACGGAATGTCAACGAATATGTATCACGAACACAGACCAACACAAGTAAAGGAGATTAGAAAACAATACAGTGTTGCACCTAAAATTGCTAAGGCAAATAACATTCAATCTTATCGATTAAGAGGTTTTGAAGTAGCGCCACAAGATGACTACTTAGAAAGCAGAAAAATCGTTCTTACGAATTCGGATTGTCATATTGTTTTAGCAGCGCCAAGAAAATCTACAACTGATTATTTTTATAAAAACACGGATTCTGATGAAGTAATTTTCATTCACAAAGGAACAGGGAAATTAAGAACCATGTTAGGAAATTTAGATTTCAAATATGGGGATTATTTGGTTATTCCTAGAGGAATGATTTATAAAATGGATTTTGATACCGAAGATAATCGTTTGTTTATCGTAGAATCACATTCGCCAGTTTACACACCAAAACAATACAGAAACTGGTTCGGACAATTGTTAGAACATTCACCATTTTGTGAAAGAGATATCCGTCGTCCAGAAGAATTAGAAACGTATAACGAAAAAGGGGAATTCGTAATCAAAATCAAAAAGAAAGACGAAATTTTTGAATTGGTTTATGCAACACATCCATTTGATGTAGTGGGTTACGATGGTTATAACTATCCGTATGCATTTTCAATTCACGATTTTGAACCAATTACAGGTAGAATTCATTTACCACCGCCAATTCATCAAACATTTGAAACAAATGCATTTGTAATTTGTTCATTTGTTCCAAGATTATACGATTATCACCCATTATCAATTCCAGCCCCTTATAATCATAGTAATATTGATGCCGATGAGGTGTTGTATTATGTAGATGGTGATTTTATGAGTAGAAATGATATTGAAGCTGGACATATTTCATTACACCCAGCGGGAATTCCTCATGGACCACACCCAGGAGCAGCTGAAAGAAGTATTGGTAAAAAAGAAACTTTAGAATTAGCCGTAATGGTAGATACTTTTAAACCTTTAATGGTTACAGAAGACGCAATGAATATAGCAGATGAGAAGTACTATCAATCTTGGTTAGACTAAAAAATAATTATTAACACAACATTACAGGTGCTTTCACCTATTAAAAATATTAAAAACATGGCACAAGAAATAAAATCAGTAGAATACGGATTAGAAAAAATATTTGAAGGAGCACAAGACTTCTTACCTTTATTAGGAACAGATTATGTAGAATTATATGTGGGTAACGCAAAACAAGCGGCTCATTTCTACAAAACGGCTTTTGGTTTTCAATCGTTAGCGTATGCAGGATTAGAAACTGGAGTTAAAGACAGAGCATCTTATGTGTTGAAACAAGATAAAATCCGTTTGGTATTAACTACTGCTCTAAATAGTAATTCACCTATTGGAGAACATGTAAAAAAGCATGGTGATGGTGTTAAAGTAATTGCGCTTTGGGTAGAAGATGCTCGTCATTCTTTTGCTGAAACAACTAAACGTGGTGCAAAACCATATTTTGAGCCAGTAGTGGAAAAAGATGAAAATGGAGAAGTAGTTCGTGCAGGTATTTATGGCGCTTATGGAGAAACTGTTTTCATTTTTGTAGAACGTAAAAATTACAATGGTGTTTTTATGCCAGGTTATAGCGAATGGAAATCGGATTATAACCCAACACCAGTAGGATTAAAATATATCGACCACATGGTAGGTAATACAGGTTGGAACAGAATGAACGAAGCTGTAAAATGGTTTGAAGATGTAATGGGATTTGTGAATTTCCTTTCATTTGATGATAAACAAATTACAACAGAATATTCTGCCTTGATGTCGAAAGTAATGTCTAATGGAAACGGAAGAATTAAATTTCCAATTAACGAGCCAGCAAACGGTAAAAAACGTTCTCAAATTGAAGAATATTTAGATTTTTACGAAGATGAAGGTGTTCAGCATATTGCCGTTGCAACAGATGATATTATTTCAACTGTAGCTGAAATGCGTGCTAGAGGTATAGAGTTTTTAAGCACGCCACCTCAAGCGTATTATGATGCAATTCCTGAAAGATTAAAAGATCACATGTCTAAATTTAAAGAAGATATTAATGAACTTCAAAAATTAGGTATCATGATTGATGCTGATGATGAAGGGTACTTGTTACAAATTTTTACGAAGCCAGTTGAAGACCGTCCAACACTTTTCTTCGAAATTATTCAAAGAATGGGTGCTCGTGGGTTTGGCGCAGGTAACTTTAAAGCCCTTTTTGAGTCGATTGAGCGTGAGCAAGAATTGCGAGGTACATTGTAAAACTGAAAAATTATTAACAAATCTTTAAATTACAACGTTGTAGTGATGTGATTTTTGATAAAAATATGTTAAAGTTAAAATTTAACTAAGAATAATTCAAAAAACAATTCTACATTTGCACTCGCAAAACGAGGAGGTAGTTTGCCTTGTTTTGACAGTAAATTTTCATAATTTATAGTTTTTTGGTTGGTTAATAGCATAAAAACTCAGTCATATTTTTGACTGGGTTTTTTTGTTTTAGTATTTTTGGAACAGAAATTGCATTTTCATTTAAAAAGAAAAAATATGAAAAAATACATCTTACTCATTCTTTTATTTGTGTTTACAAATTCATTTGTAGTACAAGAAAATGCATATACTACTGGAGAGTGGTTCAAACTTAGAATACATTATGGAATAGTTAATGCTGGATATGCAACTTTAGAAATCAAAGAAGCAATTAAAAATAATAAAAAAGTACATCATGTTGTTGGAAAAGGTTGGACAACAGGAATGACAAAATTCTTTTTTGAAGTTGATGATAACTATGAAAGCTATTTTGATAAACAAACGGGTAAACCATATCAATTTGTTAGACGGATTAATGAAGGGGGCTACACAAAAAATCAAGAAGGCTTCTTTAATCAAGAAAAGAATACCGTTTTAGTTAAAGATTATAAAAAGAAAACAGAAAAAACCTTTTCTGTACCAGAAGAAGTTCAAGATATAGTTTCTTCATTTTATTATTTAAGGAATCATCCTAAAATTGACAAGCTAAAAGTGGGAGAGTCAATTTCTATTGATATGTTTTTTGATAATGAAACAACAAAATTTAAGCTAAAATTTATTGGTAGAGAAGATATAAAAACTAAATTTGGAAAAGTTTCTTGTATGATTTTTAGACCTTATGTTCAGGCAGGAAGGGTTTTTAAAGAAGAAGAGAGTCTAACAGTCTGGATTTCAGATGATGATAATAAAATTCCAGTCCGTTTGAAAGCTAGTTTAGCAGTAGGGTCTTTAAAGGCAGATTTAGAAGCTTTTAAAGGCTTGAAAAATACATTTAAAGTCAAAGTAGAACAATAATGGAAATTACTCCTAAAATTCAAGATCAATTAAATCAACTTCATAATAAATTTGAAGCAATTAATCAAAATACGTCAACGCATTTAGAAGGTTTAATTTGGGCAAAACCCATTACATATTGGGATTATATTCAAACCGATGCACTTTTGAGTCTTCAAACACAAAGAACTACTTTGCCAGACGAAATGGTTTTTGTGATGTATCATCAAGTAAATGAATTGTTGTTCAAAATGATTCTTTGGGAAATGGATCAGTTGTGTCATAACGAAAAACCATCTACAGCCTATTTTACAGAGAAATTAGGTAGAATAAGTCGTTATTTCGATATGCTAACTACTTCTTTCGATATTATGAAAGACGGAATGGAGCCAGAACAATATCTTAAATTCCGAAATACACTTACACCAGCAAGCGGATTTCAGTCGGCACAATATCGTTTAATTGAATTCAGTTCAACAGATTTAATTAACTTAATCGATAATCGTTTTAGAGCTACTATCGATAGAAATACACCATACGAACACGCTTTTGAACATCTATATTGGCAAGCGGCTGGGAAAGATTATCACACAGGTGAAAAGTCCTACTTAATTTTAGAATTCGAAAGAAAATATAAAAAGATGTTCTTAGGTTGGATGGAGGAATATAATACGATTAACTTGTGGAGAAAATTCGAACAATTGCCAGAAGCCGATCAACAAACCCCAGAGCTAGTAGCAGCAATGCGTCATTATGATAAAACGGTTAATATTACTTGGGTAATGGGTCATTTTAATGCCGCAAAAAAATACATCGAAAGTGTGCCAGGAAATCACGAAGCTACTGGAGGAAGTGATTGGAAAAAATACATGTTACCAAAATACCAAAAAAGAATATTCTTCCCCGAATTGTGGACGAAAGAAGAATTAGATAACTGGGGAGAATAACCGCATTACGCACAAAACAAAAAACATTGAGATATTTCGTATTAGCTATTTTATTTGTCACTTTTTTTACCGCTTGTAATTCGAAAGAAGATACAGATCAAGTAAAAAAAACAGTAAAAAAAGAGCCTATTATAAAAGAATTTGGATTTACATTTAACGACTTCAAAGTAGTTAGAGACACTATTCGTTCAGGTGATACTTTTGGTAAACTTTTAGAAAAATTTCCATTAAAAGATAGTTTAAGAGTTCATGATGTTACGGAAATAGTAAAAGACTCTTTCAATGTAAGAAGAATAAAAGCTGGAAAACCTTATATAATGTTTCTCGACAAGAAAAAACCTAATACCCTTCAAGCTTTAGTTTATATTGAAGATAGAATTAGTTATACCGTAGTTGACTTTAGAGACTCAATTGCCGTTTTTAACAAAAAGAAACCAACTACATTGAAAAGAAGAGTTGTAGCTGCTGAAATAGAAGGTTCTCTATCAGAAACATTAACTAATGCCGGAGTCAGCGCTGGATTAGCTAATAAATTGGCCACTATTTATGCTTATACAGTCGATTTCTTTAAAATCCAAAAAGGTGATAAATTTGCAGTAACAATTAATGAAAGATACATTGAAGATTCTATATATGTAGGTGTTGAAAGTATAGAGGCTTCATACTTTGAACATAAAGGCAAGAAAATTTTCGCTTTTCCATATAAAATTAAAGAAGATCAGAAATATCCTGATTATTATGATGAAAATGGGAAAGGTTTAAAAAGCATGTTTCTGAAAGCACCATTAGATTATTTCAGAATTTCATCACGTTTTTCAGGCAGACGTTTTCATCCGGTACAAATGCGTTTTAAAGCCCACAATGGTACGGATTATGCAGCACCTCATGGAACACCAATTAAGACTACCGCTTCAGGAGTTGTAGAACGAACTGGTTATACTGCAGGAAATGGGAACTTTGTAAAAGTTCGTCACAGTTCAACATATGCTACCCAATATTTACACATGTCTAAAATTTTAGTTCGAAATGGACAACGCGTTTCACAAGGACAAGTAATTGGTAAAGTTGGAAGTACAGGCTTAGCAACTGGACCTCATGTGTGTTATCGTTTTTGGAAAAATGGGGTTCAAGTTGATCCACTAAGACAAAAATTACCTAATGCAGAGCCTTTGAATGAATCAAATAAGAAAAAATACTTATTACATATTGCACCTTTGAAAAAAGAATTGGATAGTATAACCGTAGTTAAATTTAAAGAATAATGACATTACCAAAAGTTAATCCGTCACAAACTGCCGCTTGGCAAAACATTAAGTCGCATTTTGAGAAAATGCAAGCAGTTTCAATGAAAGATTTGTTTGCAACTGATGTTGATAGAACTCAAAAATTTCATATCCAATGGAATGATTTTTTAGTAGATTATTCTAAAAACATTATTAATCAAGAGACAATTGATTTGTTGTTAAATTTAGCAAATGAAGTTCAATTAAAAGAAGCTATTTCAAGTTATTTTGAAGGTGAAATAATTAATCAAACAGAAAATAGAGCGGTTTTACATACGGCGCTTCGTGCAAAAGAATCAGCCAATATTTTAGTTGATGGCGTTAACGTAATGCCTGAAGTGTATTCGGTAAAAAATAAAATAAAAAACTTCACTAACGAAGTTATCTCAGGAAATAAAAAAGGATTCACAGGAAAACCATTTACCGATATCGTAAATATTGGAATTGGTGGTTCTGACTTGGGTCCAGCTATGATTGTAGAAGCTTTGCAGTTTTATAAAAATCATTTAAACGTTCATTTTGTTTCTAATGTAGATGGTGATCATGTTAACGAAGTTATAAAGAAATTAAATCCAGAAACGACATTATTTGTTGTAGTTTCTAAAACCTTCACTACACAAGAAACCTTATCAAATGCAGAAACCATTAGAAGTTGGTTCTTACAATCAGCTTCACAAGACGATGTAGCGAAGCATTTTGTAGCAGTGTCAACCAATATTCAAAAAGTAACCGAATTCGGAATTCATCCCAATAATATTTTCCCAATGTGGGACTGGGTTGGAGGTCGTTTTTCGTTATGGAGTGCGGTAGGTTTATCCGTAAGTTTAGCAGTTGGATTTGATAATTTTGATAGATTATTGAAAGGTGCCAACGAAATGGACGAACATTTTAAAAACGAATCTTTCGACAAAAATATTCCGGTAGTTTTAGCTTTATTGAGTATTTGGTACAACAACTTTTTTGGTGCCGAAAGTGAAGCGTTAATTCCGTACACGCAATATTTACAGAAGTTAGCGCCTTACTTGCAACAAGGTATTATGGAAAGTAATGGGAAAAGTATTGATAGAGATGGGAAACCAGTAAATTATCAAACCGGTACGATTATTTGGGGTGAACCTGGAACTAATTCACAACATGCCTTCTTTCAATTGATTCATCAAGGGACCAAATTAATTCCAACAGATTTCATCGGATTCAAACAATCGCTATACGGAAACAAAGACCATCACGACAAATTAATGTCGAATTTCTTTGCACAAACCGAAGCTTTATTAATGGGTAAAACGGAAGCGCAAGTAAAAGCAGAATTTGAGAAACAAGGCATTTCAGGCGAAAAGGCTGACTTTTTATTACCTTTTAAAGTGTTTTCAGGGAATAAGCCAACAAATACAATTCTAATCGACAAATTAACTCCAGAGTCATTAGGTGCTTTGGTGGCCATGTACGAGCACAAAATTTTTGTTCAGGGAATCATTTGGAATATCTTCAGTTATGATCAATGGGGCGTAGAATTAGGTAAGCAATTAGCTAATTCAATTTTAGAAGAGTTTTCTTCTAAAGAATTTAATCGTCATGATGCATCTACAAAATTTTTATTAAAGAAGTACATATCTTAAGCAGGCATTTTAAATAGTACTATTTTATTTGTTAATGTTTTTATAATTTTTTTCTTATAGAAATGCTAATTTTTTTAACTTTCAACTTGTTTGTTAACAATAACTTAACATTCAATAGTGAATTATATAAGAAATTTGCCGAAAATAATAATAAATACACAACAAATGAAAATCTTTAAAAATGTTTTACTGGCTGGTTTTTTTCTAATAACCATGTCTGTTTTTTCTCAGTCAAAAATTACTGGAGTAATTTTTGATGGAGACTTAAATCAACCATTAGCAGGAGCTAGTGTAGTTGTAAAAGGTACTTCAAATGGAACAGCAACTGATTTAGATGGAAAGTTTGAGCTTACTACAACTCAAAAATCTGGAGTTATTTCTGTGTCTTATTTAGGTTTTGTTACGAAGTCAATTCCTTTTACAGTTAATGGTAATTCGGTTAATTTAGGTCAAATAGTTGTATTACCAGATGCAAGTCAATTACAAGAAGTTGTTGTAATTGGTAAAGGTATTATTGACGTGGCAAAAGAGCGTAAAACTCCAATCGCCGTTTCAACAATCAAAGCTGTTGAAATTCAAGAAAAAGTAGGTACTGCTGATGTTACTCAAGCATTAGTAAATACTCCATCCGTTTATGTTGCAGGACAGTCTGGTGGTTATGGAGATTCAAGAATAACGGTACGTGGTTTCCAACAAGATAATACAGCATTCCTTTTAAATGGGCAACCAATTAATGGTATGGAAGATGGTAAAATGTATTGGTCTAACTGGTCTGGTATGTCAGATATTGCAAATTTCATTCAAGTACAAAGAGGTTTAGGTTCATCAAAATTAGCGATATCTTCAGTGGGAGGTACGGTTAACTTTGTAACTAAAGCAACTGATAAAAAAGAAGGAGGATTTGTCTCTATGGGAGTAGCAAATAGTGATTATTTCAAATCAACCGCTGCTTACAATACTGGAATCATGAAAAACGGTTTTGGTATGAGTGTTATGTTGTCTCATTGGCAAGGTGACGGATACAACCAAGGTACAAGAGGTGAAGGACAAAATTATTTTATCTCTTTTGGATATAAGCCAAATGATAAGCACAATTTCAATTTCTTAATTACAGGAGCACCTCAATCACATGATCAAAATTTCACAAAAAGAATTTCTGATTATTTAGGTTTTGGCAGAAAATATAATAATACCCGTAGTGCATTATTAAACTAGATTAATTTTTAAGTTGTTAATATTTCTGT
>NZ_CALBSN010000054.1 GCF_937967675.1 uncultured Flavobacterium sp.
AACTAATCATGGGAGGTATTTTATCATACTTATTAATCAAACTTACTGGTGTTGACCGAGAAGTTATTGAGAAATGGTTATATGTAATCGTTGGTTTAACATTCCTTTCTGGTTTATTAGGAACAGGTCACCATTACTACTACATCGGAGTAAATAAAATTTGGTTAATCGTTGGAGGAATTTTCTCTGCATTAGAACCATTAGCGTTCTTAGCAATGGCATTATTCGCAGTATATATGTACCGAAAAGGAGAAAAATCGCATCCAAATAAAATTGCGTTATTCTGGACTATCGGAGCTTCTATTGTATCTTTCATTGGAGCTGGATTGTTAGGATTTGCTCACACTTTACCACAAACCAACATTTATACACACGGAACTTTAGTAACAGCCATGCACGGTCACTATGCATTCTGGGGCGCTTACGCGATGATTGTTTTAGCGATTATTAGTTATGCTTTACCAAACATTACCGGAAGAAAATTATACGACAGTACAAGAGGTCACATGGCATTTTGGTTGTCAAATATCGGAATGTTAGGAATGACAGTAGCTTTTGGTGTAGCAGGTGTTGCCCAAGTATATATGGAACGTAAAATGAAAATGGATTTCATGGATGTTCAAAACGAAATCAGTATTCACTTTGTGGTATTATTGCTTTGTGCCACATTATTTACAACCGGAATTACCTTATACATTTTAGAGTTTATCAAATACGGTAAACCAACAGATGAAGCTCTTGTAAAAGAATAGTTATTAATTATTTAGGTTAGAATTATACAATTAATAACCAGCCGAGACCAATTGCCCAGAGTTGTCGCTGCCAGCATTTGGTTTCGGTTTTTTCAAAAATAAATTGCCATGATAGTAGCAGAAAAAGTCATATTTTATAAAGCAGTAGGTTCAGAAATTGAAATTTTCAATCAAATTAATCAATTGCGATTGCCTTTATTATTAAAAGGTCCAACAGGCTCTGGAAAGTCCCGTTTTATCGAATATATGGCGAATGAAGTTAACAAAACATTAGTCACCGTAAGTTGTCACGAAGAAACTTCAGCAACTGATTTAATTGGACGTTTCATCATCAAAGGAGCCGAAACCATTTGGATTGACGGACCTTTATCCATAGCTGTAAAAAACGGATATATTTTATATTTAGATGAGGTTGCCGAAGCACGTCCAGATGTCATCGTAGCCATTCACTCTTTAACCGATCATAGAAGAGAACTTTTTATTGATAAATTAGGAGAAACCATCAAAGCGCATCCCGATTTTCTTTTGGTAGCTTCGTTTAATCCTGGATATCAAAAAGGATTCAAAGAATTGAAACCATCTACTCGTCAACGATTTGTAGCACTTTCATTCGATTATCCAAATCCAAAAATTGAAGCCGAAATTTTAATTAATGAAACCGGAATTCAAGCCGATATCGCTCAAAAGTTAGTCGCAATCGGAACAAAAATTAGAAATCTTACCGAATTAGGCCTAACCGAAACCGTTTCCACCCGATTATTAGTGGACGCTGCCAAATTGATCCATAACGGATTACCAAAACGATTAGCAGTCCACGTTGCCGTTGTGGAACCTTTAACAGACGAGCAAGAAACCATTCAAGCCTTAAACGATTTGTGTGATTTAATGATTTAAAGATTTGAGTTATGGGCTTAGAATTAGACGAAATTATCTATAAAAAAGTACTCAAGTACTTTAAAAATAAACGACTCAATGATGCCGAAATTCTGAGCCGTCAAATCAACTTATCTGATATTAAACCACGATTGACTCTTTTTGCGAGAGCGATTTGTGGTGCGCCAATCGATATTTTTCCAGCCGAACGCGAAGGCGGTTACAAAAACAAAAACTTCTTTCTTCCAATAAATTGTTCGCTGTTCCCAACAAAAGAAGAAAATCTGAAATTCTATTTTTTCAGAACAGTGTATTTGAGTATTCAGAAACAACTGAATTTCAATTGGGATAATCAAGACAATTCACCAGAACTTTCTTTGGAAAAAGCTACTGAAACCGCACCATTGGTTTTAGAAAAAATGTTTCAGGATTATCCATCTATGCAAGAGTTTTATTTTGATGCGGTGCCAAAATTACCCGTTAATAAAAAAGATCAATCCATTGATTACTCTTGGTTGTATGGAAAATGGATGAAAAACACACCTGAAATTAAAGATGAAAATGTATTGCAAAATTTCGATGACAATACTAAGAAAATAAAAAATAATGTCGTAGCCGAAACTACGCTTCATGCGAAAGCTGTTGAAGAAATAGAATCACTTACTATCGACAAAAAACAACAAGAAGATTATGTCTTAATGCACAGTTTCGAGAAAATTGAAACCGCAGAAGAATTCAACGGAAATTGGCGCGATTTTGATGGAAAAGACGATTTAAAAGACCATCAAGAAGCCTTGGAAGAAATGAACATGCGATTCACCGTGCGCGTGGATGATATGGTGCATTCTGTATATCAAGCGGATTTTGTTGAAAATACTTCCATTGCAGAAAGTGCTGAAGTTGATGAAAAAGGTTTCCATTTAAAATACAGCGAGTGGGATTTTAAAAAACGAAATTACTTAACAGATTTCTGTAAAGTGTATCCGAAAATCCAACTCAAAACTCACGCGACTTACTATAAAAATACGATGGCGAAGTACAAAACCACTTTAAATGGTTTACGAAAAATGCTTACCAGCGTGAATAATAAAATGCAACAACAACGAAGACAATTACAAGGTGACGCTTTCGATTTAGATGCGTTAACCGATTTATATACTGATATTCATTCTGGAAAATCGCCAGACGAACGTATTTATTTGTCTCAAAGAAAGAAAAACAAAGACCTTGCCATTTTAGTTTTGTTAGACATTAGTCTTTCAAGCGATGGTTATGCCGCAGGAAATCGCGTGATTGATGTAGAAAAAGAAGTTTCCATCTTATTTGGAGAAATTCTGCACGAGTTCGACATCGATTTTGCAATTGACGGATTTTATTCCAAAACCAGAAATTTCACGACTTATCTCACTTTGAAAGATTTCAACGAAAGTTGGAACAAAGCCAAACATAAAATAGGAGCCGTCGAACCTAATGGCTACACCCGAATTGGTCCCGCTTTACGTCATGCTGGCGCAAGAATGGTTCAATTGGATGCCAAAAACAAATGGATTATTGTGCTTTCCGATGGAAAACCAAACGATTACGATAAATACGAAGGGCAACATGGCATTCAAGACATTAAACAAGCGCTGCGAGAATTGAATGAACGAAAAATCAATTCGTATGCTTTAGCTATTGAAGCGCAAGCCAAATATTATTTACCGCAAATGTTCGGTCAAAATCATTATCAAATATTAACGTCTCCTGAAGCCTTACTAAAATCATTGGTAAAACTTTATGAGAAAATCAAACATCAATAAAATGGCAACATCAGAAACACATACAAACGTGATTGAAGGACATCCCATTCATACTTATTTCGTAGAAACCGATTTGATTCATCAGTTATTGGAAGAATTGAATGCCATCAATCCAAAAGAAGAATTTCAAAAATTTTACAATGTATTCAATCATTTAGCAACCGTTGAACGACGTTTTGAACGAAAAGAAAATCAATTATTTCCGTTTTTAGAACAAAAAGGTTGGACAGGACCTTCTCGCAATATGTGGTCGTTTCACGATACGATTAGAGAAATGTTTCGCATTGTTAGAAAAAATTTGGAAGACCAAGATTTTACTTCAGCCAAACACAATACCAATTTAATCTCTCAAAATTTATATCGATTACTTGAAGTAGAAGAAAACGTGTTGTTTCCAAATGCTTTAGAAATGCTATCCGATGAAGATTGGATTAAAATGCGAAAAGGAGAAGATGAAATTGGTTGGATGTTATCAGAAGCACCACCAAAATTTCCAAAAGAATCCGAATACATTCATCCTTCTCAAGATACAGCACGCAGAACCGATGTGGTTTTCAACGAAAATGCAGCACATTACGATGAAGGCTTCATGACAATTGAACAAGTAAATCTACTTTTCAAAACCTTACCTATCGATTTAACTTATGTTGATGAAAACGATAAAGTAATTTTCTACAATCGAGGTGAAGAACGCGTGTTTCCAAGAAGTGCCGGAATTATTGGTAGAGAAGTTCGTTTTTGTCATCCGCCAAAAAGTGTGGATACCGTTTTACAAATTTTAGAAGCATTTAGGAAAGGCGAACAAAACGAAGCATCTTTTTGGATTAACTACAAAGAACGCCTGATTTACATTCGTTATTTCGCAGTTCGTGATGCTCAAAAAAGATATAAAGGCGTAATCGAAATGTCGCAAGATATTACTGATATCAAACAAATTAATGGCGAAAAGCGATTATTAGAATGGAATAATTAATTTAGAAAGTTATGAGAATTATAGGTACGATTTTATTCAGCATTTTTATCATTATTATTTTTTCTTGTGAAACAACAGAGCATCATCATGTTCCAAAAACAGCAAATGAAGCTTTGAAAGAATTAATGGCAGGAAACAAACGCTACATAAATAATGCACCTATACATCATGATTTTATTGATGAAGCGCACCATTCTGAAAAAGACCAACATCCGCACACTTTTGTATTGTCTTGTATCGATTCTCGTGTACCACCTGAAATTATTTTTGATCAGGGAATTGGAAATTTATTTGTTGCTCGTGTAGCTGGAAATATCGAAGACGACAATATTTTAGGAAGCATGGAATATGCTGTTCAAGTAAAAGGAACCAAATTATTGGTGGTATTAGGACATTCCAATTGTGGTGCGGTTCAAGGAGCAATTGATAATGTGAATTTGGGACATCTAACCCAATTAACCAATCAAATAAAAGTAGCTTTTAGTCACCACAGAACGTATCCATTACCCGAACATTTATCAGATGAAACAGGTCGGTTGAACGTTCTTTCCACCATAGATCACATTCTCTCTTCGAGCAAAATTATTAGAGATTTGGTCCATCAGAAAAAAATAAAAATAGTAGGAACATTTTACGATTTACACACTGGTAAAGTCGAATTATTACAATCATGAACCATACAAAATCAATATACTATCCGCCTGGAGGCATTTTAATTTGGATCATCATTTATTTGGAACTCATCACATTCGGAATGGCAATTTTAGCCTTAGCCTATTACGGTTCGGAAGAGCGAGATTTGTTTCACAGCAGTAGCTTAAAATTGAATAAAACAATAGGAACGATAAATACAATTCTATTGTTAACCAGCGGTTTTTTCGTAGCCAAAGGGATTCATTTTTTTAAAGCTACTAATATCAAAAAGACATTGTTTTATTTCAATTGTGCAATGCTTGGAGGTTTTGGGTTTTTAGTTTTAAAATCATTCGAATATTACGAAAAATTACAAGCAGGATTGCACATGGATTACAATTCGTTTTTTAGATTTTATTGGTTATTAACGGGTTTTCATTTTATACATGTTTTAGTGGGATTGGTAATTTTATTAGTAATTACATTTTCCATCAAGAAAAAACAAACCGAAGCATCCTTTGAAGACATCGAAGCAAGCGCCAGTTTTTGGCACATGTGCGATTTAATTTGGTTGCTTTTATTCCCAGTACTTTATTTACTTTTTTAAATGTAAGATCATGAAAGACACTATTTCTTCTACGTTTATTTTATTGTTAGCACTGACTGTAATTGCTGCTTTTTTAGCATTAAATGTAAGTGCAGAAATTATGGCAACGACGGTTGTGACTTTAGCTTTAATTAAGTTTTGGTTAGTAGCTTTTCAGTTTATGGAATTAAAAAAAGCGCATCCTTTTTGGAAATATTTGATATTAGGTTTTGGTGGTTTAATGGGAATTATTTTAGTGATTTTACTTTAAATTTTTCCAATTTTCAAAGCATGATAATAATCATATATTAATCTGAAGGATTGTATTTTATTTGTCACTATTTATTTTGTTAAGAAATAAATAGAATGCAAAAATTAACCAAGAAAACAATATGACTTTACAAAAAAACGTACACACTTTTCACATTCCTGTTATGGGATTGGCGTTCACTATTGATAGTCCAGTGCGAGTGGCTCAATATGGAATCGATTCTGTAATTTCGATTATGGATGACGATTTGATTGAAAAAATGACTGCTTTTTATGCTGAAAAATTTAAGCAACCTTATGAAGAAATCTCGCAAAAAGTAGAAGATTTTAGAACCAAAAGAATCACCAATTATTTGAATTTACTCGATACAATTGTTACTCAAAAATTCGAAAGTTTCAAATCGGAATTGATTGAAAAAAGAACACAATTAGAAGATTTTATCTCCATTTTGCCAACAACTTCCGAATTGAAAATCAAATTAGAACATTTAATTGATTCAGGAAAAAACAATATGATGGAATTAAAATCGATTCTTGACCATCATTTTGCAGCAGGAAGCATCGATGTGAATATCATGACGAAAATCGACAAAGATAATTTTAATGATGACGAACAATTACCAGTAATGTACAACGATGCGCATGCAGCTTTAAGGGGTTTTGTAAACAGTACCACAAATTCATCCGTAGTTTTTTCTGCTGGAATGAATCCAAGATTGTACAGTTACATGGAAACTTTCGATGCTTTTTATCCCAATGCAAACGGACAATTTCAGAAGAAAATCATTTTGAAAGTGAGTGATTTTCGCTCGGCGATGATTCAAGGAAATTTTCTAGCTAAAAAAGGACTTTGGGTTTCCGAATATCGAATTGAATCAGGTTTAAATTGCGGCGGACACGCGTTCGCAACAGATGGTTTTTTATTAGGTCCAATTCTAGAAGAATTCAAAAAAAAGAAAGGCGAGTTGATTCAATCGGCCTATTCGCTATTTACAAATGCTTTAGCATCAAAAAATAAAATAGTTCCAAACGAACCTCCTGTTTTAAAAATCACTGTGCAAGGTGGAGTAGGAACAGCAGAAGAACATCAGTTTTTATTAGACCATTATCAAGTAGATGCTGTGGGTTGGGGTTCACCGTTTCTTTTGGTTCCAGAAGCTACTTCAGTTGATGCTGAAACTAGAAAATTATTGGCTGATGCTAAAGAAAAAGATTTGTATTTGAGTAATATTTCACCGCTTGGAGTTCCGTTCAACACAATTAAAGGAATGACGAATGATTTCTTTAAAAGCCAACGCATCGCTTCGGGAAAAGCAGGAAGTTCTTGCCCAAAGAAATATTTAGCTTTAAGTAAAGAATACAAAAAAGAAGGAACTTGTACCGCATCTAAAAAACACCAAGACAAGAAATTGGAAGAATTAGAAGCAAAACGCAATAGTATTTCGTTCGAAAATTACACGAAAGAATACAATTCAATCACAGAAAAATCATGTTTGTGTGTGGGATTAGCAAATGCAAGTTATATCGAATTAGGAATTCCAATCAAAGGTCAAGCGCAAGGTGTTGTGATTTGTCCTGGTCCAAACATGGCTTATTTTTCTAAAGAATTTTCATTGAAAGAGATGATTCAGCACATTTACGGCAAGAAAGAAATCGAAAATCATACCGATAGACCTAATATGTTTGTGAAAGAATTAGGTTTATATGTTTCGTATTTGTCAAATCAAATAAATGAAGTTTTCGAAATTACGCCCCAACAAATTAAAAAATGGGAAACATTTAAAACGAATCTTTTAAATGGAATTGAGTATTACAAATCAATTTTTCAAGAAAAGAATTCAAAAATTCAAAACGATATTTTACAATTGGAATTACAATTAAATAAATTAGAATTTAATACAATTTCTGTTTAAAAGATAATTGCTTAATAATGAGGGTTATGTAGTTTTCATAAGTAGTTTTTTGCAAAAGGCTGTTTTCAATTTTTGGAAACAGCTTTTTTTTGTTCAACAATTGTTAATAATAAAGATAAAAATATCCTTTTTTATGATTGTAATCATACTTTTAAAGCGCTCAATTTCAGAAATTTGTAGTAATAATTTTAATATTAAAATATCATGAACAAATCAATTTTACTTGTTTTATCTCTTGCTTTAGCTGTAGCATGTGGTAAAAAAGAAGCATCTGCTGAAGACAATTATCAGCCAGGTGGAGGTGAAGCAACAACAGAAGCTGCTGATCCAGCATCGTATGATCCAAAACGTGGTGAAGGAAAATTTGACACTGTTGAATTAGGAGCTACTTTAGACCAAGCTATGGCAAAAAAAGGTGAAGAAGTTGCAGGTGTAAAATGTGCATCATGTCACAAAACAACAGATGAAAAATTAGTTGGACCAGGTTGGAAAGGGGTTACAGAAAGAAGAACACCTCAATGGATTATGAATTTTATTACTAATCCAGATCCAATGATTGACAAAGATCCTGAGGTGCAAGCGCAATTGGAAATTTGTTTGGTTCGTATGCCTAATCAAGGTGTTTCTGATGATGAAGCTAGAGGAATTCTAGAGTATATGCGTAAAAATGACGGTGTGAAATAAACGTAAAAGGGTATTGTGTTAAGTGAAAGTAATACGATACCTTAATTTAACTACATATATCATGAAAAATAAATTTGTACAGGCAGTTTTAGTAATTGCCCTAGGAAGTGCTTTGGTGACTTCCTGTAAACCAAAAAGCTCAGGAGATGCTGTAAGTGGCGATGCTGCTGAGAAGGCGTATGTTGCACCAGGAAAATACGATGAGTTTTACAATTTCGTTTCAGGTGGTTTTAGTGGACAATTAAGTGTTTACGGATTACCAAGCGGACGTTTATTCCGAGTTATTCCCGTATTTTCGGTTGACCCAGAAAAGGGTTGGGGATACAGCGAAGAAACAAAACCAATGTTAAATACCTCTCACGGATTTGTGCCTTGGGACGATTTACACCACACCGAAATGTCTCAAACTAACGGTGAAGTTGACGGTCGTTGGGTTTTTGGGAATGCTAACAATACACCGCGTATTGCTAGAATTGATTTAAAAACATTCAAAACGGCCGAAATTATTGAACTTCCAAACAGTGGAGGTAATCACTCTTCTCCATTCATTACAGAAAATACAGAATATGTGGTAGCGGGTACTCGTTTTAGTGTTCCTGCCGATTATTCTAATGGAGACGTTCCAATCAACACTTATAAAGAAAATTACAAAGGACACATCAGTTTTGTAAGCGTGGATAAAAAATCAGGAGAAATGGATTTGGCTTTCCAAATTGTAACTCCAGGTGTAAACTTCGACCTTTCGCATGCTGGTAAAGGAAAATCGCACGGATGGTTCTTCTTCTCGTGCTACAACACAGAACAAGCCAACACATTGTTAGAAGTAAATGCTTCTCAAAAAGATAAAGACTTTATCATGGCAGTGAACTGGAAAAAAGCGGAAGAATATATCAAAGCTGGAAAAGGTAAAAAACAAAAAGTGAAATATGCACACAACACTTGGGATGAGCATACGCACTCTGCAAAATCTACTATGAAAGATGAAGTATTGGTTTTAGATGCTTCTGAATTAAAAGATATTTGTTATATGATTCCTTGTCCAAAATCGCCTCACGGATGTGATGTCGATCCAACAGGTGAATTTATCGTAGGTTCTGGTAAATTAGCAGCTTTAATTCCTGTTTTTAGTTTTGATAAATTACAATCAGCTATCAAAGGGAAAAAATTTGAAGGCGACTATGGAGGAATACCAGTTGTGAAATATGAAGCAGCTTTACATGGTGAAGTTCAAAAACCAGGTTTAGGTCCATTACACACCGAATTTGACGGAAAAGGAAATGCCTATACGACTTTCTTCGTTTCTTCTGAAGTAGTGAAATGGGATATTAAAACCTTAAAAGTTTTAGACCGTGTTCCAACGTATTATTCTGTAGGTCACTTATGTATTCCTGGTGGTGATAGTAAAAAACCATTTGGTAAATACTTAATTGCTTACAACAAAATTACAAAAGACCGTTATTTACCAACAGGTCCTGAATTAGCACAATCAGCACAAATATTTGATATTAGTGGCGATAAAATGAAGCTAATTTTAGATTTCCCAACCATTGGAGAGCCGCATTATGCACAAGCAGCTCCGGCAGATTTAATTCGAAACAATGGGCAGTTGAAATTCTATAAATTAGATGATAACAAGCATCCTTATGCTGCAAAAGGCGAAAAAGAAGCCAAAGTGGTTAGAGAAGGAAACAAAGTGCATGTGTACATGACCTCTATCCGATCTCACTTTGCTCCTGATAATATTGAAGGTGTTTTCCTTGGTGATGAAGTATATTTCCACGTAACCAACTTAGAACAAGATTGGGATGTACCACACGGATTCGCTATCAAAGGTGCTAACAATGGTGAATTGTTAATCATGCCTGGAGAAACTACAACATTAAAATGGGTTCCAGATAGAGTAGGAACGTTCCCATTCTACTGTACCGACTTCTGTAGTGCATTACACCAAGAAATGCAAGGATACATTAGAGTATCTCCAAAAGGTTCAAATGTTCCATTACAATTTAGTTTAGGAACAAACGTACCAGCAACAAAATAAATTTTTAACAAAAGGGGCAAAGTAACTTTTGTCCCTTTTTTAAACTCAATTGTATGGAAACTACAAAACTTGCTTTAGTTTCAAAAATCTTTTTATTTATCATCGCAGGATTGTTTATAGGTTCTTTATTTGTGCCTATGTGGCAAATCGATTTAGATGCGCCGCAATATCCTGAAGGATTAGTTTTAAAATTACATGCTAATAAAATTGGTGGTGATGTAGAAATCATAAATGGTTTAAATCATTACATCGGAATGGCAACTTTACATACCGAGAATTTTATCGAATTCAAAATTTTGCCTTATATTGTTGGTGCTTTTTCATTAATTTCTATTCTGTTAATATTTATCAATAACAGAAAATTTGTTTTAGCATTTTTCGCAACATTTGTGCTTTTCGTTATCTTAGCGGGACTAGATTTTTACCGCTGGAATTACGAATACGGACACAATTTAGATCCGAATGCTGCTATTAAAGTACCAGGAATGGCCTATCAACCCCCATTAATTGGATACAAACAATTATTGAATTTTGGAGCTTATTCGATTCCAGATATCGGAGGATGGATGTTAATTGGTGCAGGTGTAATGCTATTTTATATTGTATTTAAAGAATTCAACTTATTCAAAAGAAAACAAACTATTTAGTTATGAAAAAGATTGTACTTTTATTTTCGTCGCTTTTTATGATTGCTTGCGTTTCTAACGAACCAAAACCTATCAAATTAAATGTAGATACTTGCGAATTCTGCAAAATGACCATTTCAAACGGAAAATTTGGAGCTGAATTATTAACCAAAAAAGGACGCTACTACAAATTTGATGATTTGTCTTGCATGTTGTTATACGCAAAAGAAAATACGAATGTTCAAGTGCAATCTTTCTTTGTTAACGATTACGCAAAAGACAATACTTTAATTCCAGCCGAGCAAAGTTTTTACTTGCGCGGAGGTTCGATAAATTCTCCTATGCGAGGCAATTTTGCAGCATTTGCATCTGATAAAGACCAAGACAATTTTCAAAAACAACTTGATGCCAAAATGGTAACTTGGGAACAAGTTTTCACAATGTATTAATGAAAAAAATTAGTTTCATAGTATTCCTATTGTTTTTTTCAATTGGGAAAGCGGCTACTATTCAGGTAGGTGCTAACTTTCCAGTAAAGAAAATCAAGCAAGCCCTTGCATTAGCAAAAGATGGTGATACGATTCTTGTACATTCGGGCATTTATAAAGAGGGAACGATTTTAATCAATAAAAAGATTTATTTTATTGGTAAGAACTTCCCTGTTTTAGATGGCCAACATAAAAAAGAAGTATTGTCTATCAACGCCAATGATGTGGTAGTAAAAGGATTCAAAGTAATTAATTCAGGTCACGCTGCTTTAAATGATCCTTGTGGAATTCGCGTTTATGATAAAAATGATGTCACAATTCAAGGGAACATTCTCGATAACAATTTCTTTGGAATTTACCTTCAAAACAGTACAAATTGTATCGTTAAGAATAATATAATTAAAGCTTACGGTAAAGCTGAACAGTTAATTGGAAATGGAATTCACTGTTGGAAAAGTTCAAATTTACAAATCATCGGAAATAAAATCACAGGTCATCGCGATGGCATTTATTTTGAATTTGTAACCCAATCGGTTATTTGGAGAAATATCTCTAACAATAACGTTCGTTACGGATTACATTTTATGTTTTCTAATGATGATGCTTACATAACCAATGTTTTCAAGAACAATGGAGCAGGAGTAGCTGTTATGTTTACCAAAAACGTGAAAATGTTTAATAATTATTTTGAGGAAAATTGGGGCGATTCGGCTTACGGATTGTTACTAAAAGAAATCTCCGATAGTTACATTTTTAATAATCGTTTTGCTCGAAATACCTCGGGAATCTACATGGAAGGAACATCTCGAATCAAAGTTGAAAAAAATAGTTTCGAATCGAATGGTTGGGGCATGAAAATCCAAGCGAGTTGCATGGAAAACGAAATCATAAATAATAATTTCTTGAAAAACACTTTCGATATTAGTACCAATGGAAGTTTGGTTTTAAATACGTTCAATGCGAATTATTGGGACAAATACGAAGGCTACGATTTGGACAAAGATGGAATGGGAGATGTTCCGTATCATCCGCTGAGTTTATTCGCGGTGTTAACTGAAAACACGCCTTCCGCCATGCTGTTATATCGGAGTTTTATGATTACGCTGTTAGATAAATCTGAAAAAGTATTACCCAGTATAACACCTGATAATTTTGTAGATAATAAGCCTTTAATGAAGTCACTGCCGCTATGATTGAGATAAAAGAATTGCAGAAAAAGTTTGGAAAATTTGAAGTTTTAAAGAACATCAATCTTTCTTGTAAAAAAGGAGAATGTATCGCTTTAATTGGTCCGAATGGTTGTGGAAAAACCACTTTGATAAAGTCGGTTTTGGGAATGGTTTTACCCGATTCGGGTACGATTCATTTTAATGGAAATTCCGTTTTAGGTGAGTATTTGTATCGCGAAAAAATTGGATACATGCCACAAATTGGACGATATCCCGATAACATGACAATTGGTCAAATTATCGAAATGATAAAAAAGATTCGAAATTCAGCAGATGATTTGGATGAAGATTTGCTACACGCTTTCGAATTAGAAAAAATGTTCGACAAGCAAATGCGCACTTTATCTGGTGGAACAACTCAAAAAGTAAGTGCTGTCCTAGCTTTTCTTTTTAATCCAGATGTGTTGATCTTAGACGAACCTACCGCTGGTTTAGATCCTTTAGCAGCTGAGGTTTTGAAAGAAAAAATCATCAAAGAGAAAGAAAAAGGAAAATTGATTTTGATTACGTCGCATTTACTAAGTGAATTGGATGATTTAATTACCGAAATCATTTTTATGCAAGAAGGGAAAGTACATTTTCATCAAAAAGTAGAAGAATTAAAAACGACTACTGGCGAAGAAAAAATTTCAAAAGCGATTGCCAAAATTTTAAAGAACAAACAAAATGAACCGAATCATTAAAATAATATTATCTGACATTATCCGAAACAAAATTGTTTTGGCTTACACGTTGATTTTGTCTATTTTATCTTGGAGTTCTTTTGCATTGGAAGACAATTCAGCAAAAGGATTACTAACGATTTTGAATGTGATTTTATTCACAGTTCCGTTGGTTTCCATTTTATTCGCTACAATTTATTTGTACAATAGTGCTGAATTTATAGAACTTTTACTAAGTCAACCCATCAAAAGAAGAAAGATTTGGTTGAGTTTATTTTTTGGATTATCAACGGCGATGGTTTTTGCGTTTTTTATAGGTGCAGGAATTCCATTGCTAATCAATTCGCCTGATAGTATTGGTTTTATGATGTTACTCAACGGTTGTTTGATTTCCATAATATTTGTTGCATTGGCATTTTTGAGTTCGATTTTAACCCGAGATAAAGCAAAAGGAATTGGTTTAGCCATAATGATTTGGTTGTATTTCGCACTATTATTCGACGGAATGGTTTTGTTTTTGCTCTTCCAATTAGCCGAATATCCTATCGAAAACATGATGGTTGGTATCACCGCTTTTAGTCCAATAGACTTAGCTCGAATTCAAATTCTTTTGCATTTAGATGTTTCTGCCATGATGGGATATACGGGAGCAATTTTTAAAGATTTCTTTGGAACTTCGGTTGGATTGGTAGTCTCATTTGTTTTGTTGAGTTTGTGGGCGATAATTCCGTTTTTCATTTCGATGCGAAAATTCAACAAGAAAGATTTGTAATTGTTATTTAATCAAATTACAAAATGAAAACAGATATTAGAAATAGAAAAGATATTGAACTTTTAGTCGATACATTTTATGATAAAATCAAAACTGATGCAGTTATCGGTTTTCTGTTTACCGAAATTGCCCAGGTGAATTGGGAAACTCATTTGCCTAGAATGTACGATTTTTGGGAAAACATCTTGTTCTATACCGGAAATTACAACGGAAGTCCCATGCAAGTCCATAAAGATTTACACAGCAAATGTCCGATGAAACCAGAACATTTTGAGCATTGGGTAATCGTATTCACCACAACAGTTGATGAATTATTCGAAGGCGAAAAAGCAATCGAAATCAAAGAAAGAGCACTCAATATAGCCAATGTTATCATGTATAAAACGTTAGCGTAATGTATCACCATTTTTTATTAATCATTCATTTATTAGCTGCAACCATTTGGATAGGAGGACATCTTATTTTAACGACTCGTTATTTACCTGAAGCTATCAAAACTAAAGATTTAGAGAAACTTAAAACATTTAAAGATAAATTTGAACCAATCGGAATGCCTTCTTTAATTACGCTTGTGATTACTGGAATCTTAATGGCTTACGATTATGATGTTACCATTACCAAATGGTTTTCCTTCTCAAACGGAATTGAAAAAGTAATTTCCATCAAACTAATTTTATTTATTACTTCTTTAACATTAGCTATTTCAGCTCAACTTTTTATTTTTCCAAAACTTACGCCTAAACGATATCATTACGTTACGATTCTTATCATAGTAGTAACTTTGATTGCTATTTCAATGCTGGTTTTAGGTTCCTTAATTCGATTAGGAGGGTTATAAAATAAAAAGCGTAAACTGTTAAAGTCTACGCTTTTTACCTTTATAAATGATGAATTAATAATTGTTTTTTATTTTGGAAGTAAAACGTCGCCAATTACATGGATTATACCATTTGATGTTTCAATGGAAGCCACAATTTCAGAACCGTTTACGAATGTTTTTCCGTCTTTTTTAGTGATTTTTACTTTTCCACCAAATACCATATCAAACTCTTGTCCGTCTTGCATGTATTCTGCTTTCAACGAACCTACATACGTATGATAGCCTAAAATGTTTTCTAAATCGCCTTTTTTCTCAGGTTTTAATAACCCTTCTACGGTTCCTGCAGGTAATTTATCAAAAGCAGCATTGGTTGGTGCAAATACAGTAAATGGTCCAGCGTTACTTAATGAAGTTACTAATCCTGCAGCTTTTACTGCTGTAACTAATGTAGTGTGATCTTTGCTTCCAATTGCAGTTTGCACAATGTTTGGATTTGATGTTGCATCTACTACATTTTCTTGTCCTCCAGTTGGTACTTCTGTAGATTCTGATGTTTGTTCTGATGCTGTTTCTTCGCCTTGTTTACATCCAAAGGTGATTAGTAAACTGGCTAACAATAAAGTTTTAATGGAATTTTTCATAATTTGAATAATTTATACACACAAAGTACTTGATTATCTGCTCATTATTTTATGCGTAGAATCATAAAAAATACTTTTTTATCCTTTTTTTGTATAAAAAGTTGTCCATAAAATACTTGCGAAAAGAAGTATGGCAATTCCAAACAAAGCTTCATTAATATTAGGAATTAAAGTATAACTTAATGATGCTATTCCTTGAATTCCTAGAACAACTTCATTCAACACAACTCCAATGCTAAATAATACTAGTCCTAAAACGGTTTTCTTATTCACTGCTATAAAATCATTCACATAAATATAAAACAATAGAAAAAGCGAAATAATAGCTAATAAAATCAAGTGTAAATAAGCAATCACAATTGGTCTAAAGCCAAAGGCTAATTTACTAATTGCAGGAACGGTAGAGCCCAATTGCAATAAGAATTTCGCACTCAAAGCAAAACTGATAAATAAAATCAGATATTTTAAATAATTTGGAAGATTTACGAGGATGGATTTATTCTCTTTAAAAATAGTTTTGAATAATAAATACCAAATAACTACTTGAACAATAGCCGAAATAGCAGTTAAAATATAAATTAATAGTGGTAAATCTAACCAAAGCGTTGATAGAAAATACCCTGCAATACAGGACCAAAATAACCAAACAAACGATTGTGAATAAATGCGATTTGAGTTTGATGTTACTTTTAAATAATCCAACAACAATCCCACGCAAGCAAAGAAAAACCAACCATTGTATTGAAAATGCAAATAGTAATATATGGAAGCCAAATATTCATTCTGATGAATGTTTTTGGTTGCCATCATATAAGCCAAAGCAAAAGTTCCGAGTGACGAAATCACATTAAAAAATAATGCTGCTTTGAACCATTTTGTTGCTACAGACGAAGTTTTAATTTGTTTGCAATCTTTAAAGAAAACATAAGTAAACCAATAAGAAACAAAAAGAGAAAGGGTTGAAAAAGTAATAGAAATCACACCATAACCTTGCATAATAAAAGAAATCAGCATTACATAAGAGCAAATTAAATTCCCAATTAAAACAAGATTGTATTTTTTAAATGCGATTTTATTGAGTGTATCGTGTTTTTGTAAAAAAGCAATGAGCAATGTCATTAAAGTATGCGAAACCCAACCCGCAAAAGCAAAATGAGAGTGCGAATGTTGCAAACTTTTTTGATCGAGAAGCGGAAATTCAAAAAGAATCTTGTAACGCATTAGAAGTCCTAATAATGCAACAAGCATTAGATTAAGAATCGAAAACCGAATCCAAAAAGTGGTTTTAAAAGACATCAGTAATATAATTTATGATTAATAATTTCCACTTTATTCGTCTTGCTCATTTTTGAAAGCTCTCGAATCACAGTTTCTACACGTAAACCTGTAAAGTTGGCAATTTCTTGTCTTGTAAATGCTACCAATTCTTTTTTAGGACAATCGGGGTTTTTGTGGGCATTTAAAAAGGCTAAAATTCGAAACTCTGGTTTTTGATTTACAATGTCTTTTGTAGTTTTGGCTTTGGTGTGAATTCGAGTTGCCATTAAATTCAAGAATTGCTTCTGAATAAAAGGATATTCCTCTAAAATCTTTAAAAACTTCTCCTTCGAAATTTTTATTATTTTGGAATCTTTAAAGGCTACTGCAGTGGAAGGATACACTTCATCAATAAACAAAGGTGGTTCACCAAAACTCTGACCATTTTTAAAATAGCCTTGAGTAAACTCTTTTCCTTCGTCATTGGAATTGTACATTCTTACGCAACCATCGATGATTTGATAATAAAAATTTGCCGATTCCTCTTCATGGAAAATAATTTCATTTTTCTTGTACTCTTTGGCAATAGCACCCCAAGTAAATAATAAATCTAAATCTATCTGCATAAAGTAGTTAGGTTAAAGGCTTTAATTCTTTTAGATAAAGCACAAATTAATTCCAATAAAAGTAAAAAAAATATGACTCAAATCATACTAGACCTTAATTTATTTCTTGTAAATTTGTCCCATGAAACAATTACTAATCATATTAACCGCGCTAATGTTCCTGAAGCCAATACTCCCGGTTTTAGAGTATGCCGTGAATTATGATTACATTGTAAACAACCTTTGTGAGAACAAATCCAAACCCGAATTAAAATGTAACGGAAAGTGTCACTTAACAAAACAATTGGCAAAAGCTTCCGAAAGCGGTTCTGAAAATTCTCCAGAAAAAAAGATATCTTTTGAACAAACTGAAATAGTATTTTTTCAGGAAATTCAACCGATAGAAATTAGACAAATTTATTTTTTAAATAAAACTTCTATTGGTAACAATTATTCTAACCTTTACTTTCACTTGAATGATTGTGCCTTCTTTCATCCACCTACAATTATTTCTTAATTAAATATTGGTTTTTGTTAGTTCATTTTCTGAATTAACCCACTCAACTTACATCATAATTTCTCTGAAATCAATTATTTCAGATGCAATTACAATCACTTTAATTAAAAAATAAAATGAAAACTTCAATAAAATATATTGTAGCATTATTTGCTATGACCTTAACTTTCGTGTCTTGTTCAAACGATAATGAAACTGCTGTAAATGAATTAGAAGGAATTACTAAATTTAAAGAAATCACTAACGACACACACACAATTGAATTGTATTCTCAAGTGGGAAGTTTAGAACAAGGATACAACGAAATTAGCCTACGAATCAAAGAAAACGGAACCAACAATTATATCAAAAATGCTGAAGTGAGTTGGACTCCACTTATGCACATGACTTCAATGACACATGCGTGCCCATATTCAACAGTAGAAAAAGTAACTGAAAACGGAACTTTATATGAAGGATATATCATGTTCCAAATGGCTCAGAATGATACGGAATATTGGGATTTAAAAATCGATTACACAATTAATGGAGTAGATTACACTGCTACAGATGTAATTGATGTGCCTGCTTCTGCAAAACGTAAAGTAAATACATTCACAGGTTCGGATGGTGTTAAGTATTTAGTGGCTTACATTGAGCCTCATCATCCAAAAGTAGCGGTTAACGATATGAAAGTTGGTGTTTGGAAAATGCAAAACATGATGACGTTCCCAGTTGTGGATGGTTACACTGTAAAAATCGACCCAAGAATGCCAAGTATGGGAAATCATACCTCTCCAAATAACGTTCATGCAACACAAACACTTGCTGGCGGATTATACGATGGTAAATTATCGTTAACCATGACAGGTTATTGGAAAATTAACCTGCAATTAGCTAATGCTGAAGGAACTATCTTAAAAGGAGAAGAAATCACAGAAACAGTAACAGCTAGTAGTATTTTCTTCGAAATCGAATTTTAATTTTTTACTTATAAAAAAGGTCGTTATGACTTTGTAACGACCTTTTTTAAAATCTTTATATCATGAAAAAATTAATGGTATTTTTTCTGTCACTTTCGTTTTGTTTTACTTTTAGTCAAGAAGCGGATTCAATTAAAACCAAAGAACTTAAAGAAGTTTTGGTAGTAGGAACAAAAGCAGCCTTGCACGAAAAACAAACCAAAACACTTGCTACTTTAGACGAATTTCTTCAAAAATCAACCAAAGTAGATTTAATCAAAAGAGGTGCTTATGCTTGGGAACCCATCATCAATGGAATGGCAACCGAGCGAACCGTAGTTACCATCGACGGAATGCGAATCTTTGGTGCTTGTACCGATAAAATGGATCCAGTAACTTCCTATGTTGAAGTATCAAATTTGTCTGAAGCTACGATTTCTTCTGGGCAACAAGGTAGTTGTCATGGCAATACAATCGGTGGTTCTATCGATTTAAAAAGAAGCCAACGCCAATTTACCAATGCGGGATGGGAATTCTTTGTTAACTCAGGTTATGAAACGAATAATCGTCAAAAAATCATTGGTTCTGCCATCAATTATGCTGATAATTTGTTTTATGTTGATACTGATGTGATGTTTCGAGATGCCGAAAATTACAAAGCAGGAAATGACAAAGAAATTCAATTTTCTCAGTTCAGAAAACTCAATCTTTCTGCCATTTCGGGTTATCGATTGGCGTCTAATAAAAACATTGAAGCTTCAGTAATTTTTGATAGAGCAACCAATGTCGGTTATCCTGCGTTACCAATGGATGTTTCGTTGGCGGAAGCTTTGATTACTTCAGTAAAATTCAATTACAAGCCTAATTTGGAGCAAATCGATAATTGGGAAACCAAACTCTATTTCAATACGATTACGCACACTATGGACGATACCAAACGTCCTGTTGTTCCTATTCATATGGATATGCCAGGTTGGAGCGATACATATGGTTTTTATTCCAAAGTAAACGGGAAATACAAAAAGCATCAATTTTTGGCCAATTTGAATTCGTTTTACAATCGTTCCGTTGCCGAAATGACGATGTATCCGTCTGATCCAAACGAAAACTTAATGTTTATGTACACTTGGCCTGATGTTAGAACTTTGTATGCAGGAATTTATTTGGAAGATAATTTCGAAATCAATTGTCATTCTAATTTGAAATTTACCACGAATTTAGGATTTCATAATAACAACGTTGCGAGTGATTTCGGTTTACAAAGTTTACAGATTTTTTATCCTGAAATGAAAGCTTCAAATTCTCGATTCCTAAAAAGTTTTTCTACTAATTATTTCTACAACAAAGACGGGATTTCTTATGGATTCGGAATGGGGTATGGCGAACGCGCTCCGTCGGTTTCAGAAGGTTATGGTTTTTATTTGTACAACAGTTTTGACGGATTTGATTACATTGGAAACCCCAATTTAAAAAACGAAAAATCCTTAGAAGGAAATGCCAATATTGGTTTCAAAAATGCGAAATGGCAAACTAAATTATCAGCATCGTATTTTCACATTTACGATTATATAATCGGAATTCCAGATGCTTCGATAGCACCTATGACTATTGGTGCTAATGGAGTTAAAATCTATACCGGTTTAGATTATGCTACTATTTTATCATCTGATTTTACGGTAAGTTATCAATTATCAGACGCATGGATTTGGAAAGGACAATTCGTCTATAACTTAGGCAAAGACAATGAAAACAACGGTTTGCCTTTTATGAGTCCGTTTAATTACATGACTTCTATAGGATTTAGACCAGGAAAATTCAGCTCGGAATTACAGTTAAAAGGAAATGCCACACAAACCGAATACAACGCTTTTTATGGTGAAGACAAAACCCCAGATTATGCGATTGTAAATGCTAATTTTGGTTATAAATTCACTTTTGAGAAATCAAAAATGATGCTAAATATGGGTGTTGAAAACATGTTCGATGCCAATTATACTACTTATACCGATTGGAAAAATCTTCCAAGAATGGGACGAAATGTCTTTATGAATTTGATGTTTCAGTTTTAAAAATACTACAAATTAGAAGAATTGGTTTTATAGCGATTTCAAGAAAGTTTCTCCTGATTTAATTCCTAAAGCTAATTCTTCTAAATTCGTGGTTTCTAGCATATGTGCTAATTCATCACGGATGCTTTTAAATTTATCATGTACTGGACAAGGATGTGTTTCTGAACATTGCGATAAACCTAATCCGCAACCATGGAAAACAGCGTCACCATCAATGGCATCAACAATTTCAACTAAGAATGTCTTTTTAATTCTTTTTTTCGGAATATAAAAACCACCATTTACACCTTTAACCGATTCGATAATACCCGCTTTTACAAGTATTTGTAAAATTTTAGCTGTAAACGCTTGTGGCGAATCGATTTCTTTGGAGATGTCAACAAAACCTACCTTTTTTTCTTCTAAGGAATGTTTGGCAATAAATATGGTGGCTTTTATAGCATAATTGCATGATTTTGAAAACATAAGCAATGATAAATTTGAAAGAATTAAAGGTCAAATATACAATGGAATTATGATATTTTACCTGATTTTTATCATCCTATTTTTTAGGATAAATTTATTTCTCAATCTTTAATTCATTTTTTTTCCAAGATTGAATAAACAGATATATGAAAAAACTCGCCATACTGAACATTAAAATCGTTCCAAAAATGATGAAAAGTAAAACCCAATTTCCACTAGAACTACTCATTTTACTGAAGCTTTCCGAAGTTAATCCAGCTTGCCAAATCGCGCGTTGAACGCCCATTCCAATTAAGGAAATTAGAAAAAGTAATAAGGTAACTTGTACCATCCAAAACGCAATGCTTCCATACAATCGCCATTTTACTGAGTTGAAAGTAGGTTTAATAAAGTAAAAAACACCAGCCAAAATAATCATCGTATTGATACCGATAGTAGTTCCCATCGCATGCGCAACCGTGATATGCGTTCCGTGCGTGTATAAGTTGATGGCTGGAATCGACATGAATAAGGCGAGGGTTAAGTTTAGCGTTACCCAATAATCAGAAGCCATTAAAAAGCGATAAGGGAAAAAGTAGTAAAATTGTCTGTTTTCTTTGATTTGTTGGCTCCATTTGTAAAAAATACGAATCAAAATAATCCATTCGGTCATGCTCACTGCATAGGCAATGTAATGAATGTATTTTTCTGTTGGAAGTAAGTAAATATGATGTCCCCAATTGAACATCAAATTAAACATTCCTAGAAAATACATCGCAAAAGACAGTTTTTGATAGGACGATTTTTCATCGCCACTTATTTTTTCCATCAAATAAAAAGCAACACCATAAATGATTTGATTAATAGCTCCCACGAGTGAACCATTTACTTTCCACTGAATCGTCATATCGGCAATAAAATGTTGTCTGAAATAAGGAAAAATCCACAAATAGTTTTCGATAAAAGTGAAAATAAAGAAGACAATTCCAGTGAGCCACATCCAATAATAAACGGGCCATTTTACAGAAAAACCAACTTGATGCAGATAGAAAACTAAGAAAACAATAAAAGATAGAAAAATAGGTAAAGCCCAAACGGGGTTGAATTCCCAATATTCTCTTCCACCAAAATCACCTGTAAAATAACTGTAGAAAATTCCTAACAAAGCAATTATCCAAAGTGAAAAATGCAAGTATTGTAAAAAAGTTCCAAAACGTGTAGTTTTCATTTTTGCAATAATCAATGTCAGAAAACCTAATCCAGCCGTTATAATCCCTAAATAAGCGCTACTCACATGAAGTGGACGAAGCGATAAAAATCCCATAACACCCGATTTTGGTTGGGTAATGCGATAACTTTCGGAAGCCAAATGTCCAAAAAACAAGCCTAAAACAAACAACACAAGGGCTATTCTGATGAGCCAAATTCCAAAATTCTTCATTTCTTTTCTAAACTAAAAGTTCCTATTATTTCAGGTTGGTAATCTTGCGGATTCGATGTTCCTGTGGCATCTACATTTTTTAAAAAGTGTAAAAGCGCTTTCATTTCGTCATCCGAAATTTTAAAAGCAGGCATTTGTTTTACTCCCGATTTTATAATGCCTTTGATATACGCTTCATTGTTGGCAGTTCTGGAATACACATTCGTTAAATCCGGACCCAAATAACCTCCTAAACCATACAATTGATGACACGTATGACAGTTGTTTTTCTGCCAAACTAATCGTCCTTCTGCTACTAAATGAAGTTCTTTTTTAGAATAGGGCGTTGGGCTAAAAAGCGGAATGGCATAAATCCAAATGCTAAACGCTAGAAAACAAACGAAAAGCAACAAAAAAATGCGTTTTGGATGGGCAAATAGATTCAGCATTACGAAATAGTTTTTTCTTTTTTAACTGATTTTACGCGGTATCTTTTGGGTAAACAATCTTTTAAAATGATTTCCGCAGTTTGAATCAAATTATAAGTTTCACATAAAAACGGATGCGAATCATAATTTTTGAACTTCATTTTGAAGCGTTTGCTCATTTCGGTGACCATTTCATATATTTTTTCAGTATTTTTCCCCGAAGTGTACAAAGCATCGTATTTCATGAAATGTTGCAGTTGGTTTTTGAATTGCAAAATTTGGTCGTGATGAATGTTTTTATAACGAATGGGCGTAATTTCAGACTTATTCAATTTAATCGTATCTATTGAAGAAATCAGATGATTCGCTAAATCATGCGCATAAACAATCGCTTCTAATAATGAATTCGAAGCCAATCGATTGGCACCATGAAGTCCAGTGTGCGAACATTCTCCAATAGCGTAGAGTTGTTTGATGGAAGTGGCACCTGTTTCATCTACTACAATTCCACCACATTGATAATGAGCTGCAGGAGCTATCGGAATTAAATCTTTAGAAACGTCAATTCCGTTTTCAAAACAATAATTGTACACTTTTGGAAATTTTGTTTTGAAAGTTTCTATTGGTAAATGTCTAACATCAAGCCAAACGTGTTTTGAATGTTCTTTTTTCATTTGGTCGGAAATTGCTTTCGAAACAATATCTCGAGTTGCTAATTCGCCATCAGGATGATATTGAAAAACAAAACGTTCCATTTTTTGATTCAAAATATGAGCTCCAAATCCACGAATCGCTTCGGTAATTAAGAACGCTTGACTTTTATTAGGTTCGTAAAGTGCTGTGGGATGAAATTGAATGTATTTCATTTTGTCCAATTTTGCTCCCGCTCGATACGCCATTGCCACACCATCTCCCGTAGAAACAAACGGATTAGAAGTCACGCCAAACACTTGTCCAGAACCGCCAGTAGCCAAAATAGTTGCTTTTGCTACGATGGAAGTCACTTCACTTTTTTCATCAAATCCGATGATTCCAATGCATTTTTGATTGTCTAGCAAAACATCTGTTGCAAAAAAGGAAGTTCTTATTGTTACGTTTGCTAAATTTTGAACGACTTGAATCAACTTGGTTTCAATTTCTAATCCAGTTTTGTCTTTGTGATGTACAATACGATTTTGGGAATGACCACCTTCTAATCCCAAATCTAATTCACCTGAATTATTCTTGTCTAATTCCACGCCCCATTGAATCAATTCTTGTAATCGGGCAGGAGCTTCTGTAATCACGTGTTCGACTACTTTTTTATCGCAAATGCCTTTTCCAGCAAGTAAAGTGTCTTGAATATGTTGTTGGTAACTATCTTTGATAAAGTCGTGTACAACAGCAATTCCGCCTTGAGCGTAATAGGTATTGCACTCGTCAATAGAGGTTTTGCTAAGTAAGGTAATTTGTAGGTTTGGATTTTGCTCGCTGAGATATTTCGTTAGAGATAATCCCGCTAATCCTGTGCCTACTATGAGTATATCGGTTTCTAAATTTTGCATGATGTTTTAGTTTAGCGCTAACATTCTTTGAATAGGAAGTAAAGCTTTTTCGATGATTTCGTTGTCCAAATGCACTTCCGGACTTTCATCTTGTAAACATTGATAGAGTTTTTCTAAGGTGTTGACTTTCATAAACGCACACTCACTGCACGCACACGTATTGTCTTCTTTTGAAGGCGCTGGAATTAATGTTTTGGTTGGATTATCCAATTGCATTTGGTGTAAGATTCCCGCTTCTGTGGCTACGATAAAAGTGTCGTTTGTGCTGTTTTTCACATGATTCAACATGCCTGAAGTCGAACCTATATAATGTGCTACTTTCAAAATATGCGTTTCCGATTCAGGATGTGCAATGATGGTAGCGTTTGGATGTTTTTTATATAAATCAATTAATTTTTCTAAAGAAAATGCTTCGTGAACAATACAAAAACCTTCCCATAAAACCATATCACGACCTGTTTCAGCAATTAAGTATTTACCTAAATTTTTATCAGGAGCAAACACGATAGATTGATCTTCTGGAATGGATGCAATCACTTTTTTAGCATTGGACGAAGTACAAACAATATCGGTTAAGGTTTTGACTTCTGCTGTGCAATTGATATAAGTTACAACAGTATGGTTCGGATATTTTTCTAAGAAAGTTTTGAATTCATCTGGCGGACAACCATCGGCAAGGGAACAACCTGCTTTTACATCGGGAACGATTACTTTTTTATTTGGATTGACAATTTTAGCCGTTTCTGCCATGAAATACACGCCAGCAAAAACGATAATATCGGCATCCACTTGTGATGCTTTTCGAGACAATTCCAAGCTATCACCCACAAAATCAGCAATTTCTTGAATAGCTTCTTCTTGATAATAATGCGCTAGAATTAACGCATTTTTTCTTTTTTTCAATTCAAGAATTTTCTCTTTTAAATCCGAAGTCGTTTTCATTAGAGGACGTTTTTATCTTTTATTTAATTAAATTTTTTAAAGCTTAAGGAAAGTATCTCCCGTATTGAATTCACTAATCAAATCCAAAAGAGAAGTTTCTTTAAGCGTTTTCTTTAAATTTTCACGTAATGGCTTGTACTTATGATGAAAAGGACACGGTTGTTTGTCGGAACAATCGTGAAGTCCTAAACTGCATCGGTCAAATAAGTCATTTCCGTCAATAGCTTTTACAAGCTGATCTAATTTTATTTGTTTCAGTTGTACCTTCTCGATTTCAAATCCACCGCCATTTCCTTTAATCGATTTTATGATGTCGGCTTTTACCAAACGTTGTAAAATCTTAGCGGTAAAAGGTTCTGGCGATTCAATTTTTCTGGCAATGTCTCGAATACCGCAACGTTTGCCCGCAGACGATTCTGAGGCAATGTAAATGGTAGCTCGTATGGCATATTCACAGGTTTTTGAAAACATAGATAAAATTTGCACAAAGTTAGGGATTTTAAATCATCGAAATATGATTTTAGTCATATTCTGATGGATATCCTTTTCCGAAATGGATTGCGAATCGGGTAGTGGTGCAATCGTGTTTTGATAATTTCTGAAATTTTGAATGTAATAGTTTTTGTCGTAACCCAATTCCAATAAAACGTCTTGCATTGCAACAATATCCTCTAGATTTAATAGTGAAGAATGATAAGTAGTTCGAATTTCAAATGGAATAGAACTCGCTTGAAGCAATTCAAAACAACTTAGAAATTGAGAATAAAAATCCGATTTTGTAATCGCAAAAAATTTCTCTTTCGGACCTTTAAAATCCAAAGCTACATAATCGATGAGTTGTTCTTCTTTTAGTTTTTCGAGTACTTTGGGCTGGCTTCCATTCGTATCTACTTTGATTAAAAATCCTAAACTTTTCACTAATTTTATGAATGGGATAATGTCTTTATGTATCAAACATTCGCCACCACTAAAAACAACGGCATCCAACAAATTTCTTCTCGATTTTAAAAACGAAATGATTTCGGAAAAGTAAAAAGCCCCTTTTCCGAAAACTATTTCGGGATTGTAACAATAATCACATTTCATATTACACCCTGCAAACCATAAGATACAAGCCGATTTATCGGGATAATCTAACAGTGTGAAGGGTGTAAAACTATGAATTGCTTTTTTGTTTAGAAAATCATGATTTACATTCTCTAAAGTGGGTTCGTTGTTTGTGTTCACCTTTTTTTCCAATATTAAAACTTTCTACGGGTCTGTGATAGCCCATTACTCGTGTATAAACCAAACATTTGGTTCTTTTTTCATTGTGTTGAAGCAAAGCTTCAGTGGTTTGTGTTTGCATAGGATGTTGTATTTAAGGTTGCTAATAATTCTTCATCGCATTTTGGACAATATTCGTGTTCGCCATTCAAATAGCCATGTTTCGGACAAACGCTGAAAACGGGAGTCACCGTGATGTAAGGCAATTTAAAATTCGTAATTACTTTTTTAATGAAATTTCTACACGCTTCTACCGAACTTAGCTTTTCATTCATGTACAAGTGTAGAACAGTTCCGCCTGTGTACTGACATTGTAAATTGTCTTGCAACAATAAGGCTTCGAAAGGATCTTCGGTGTAATCAACTGGTAATTGCGAACTGTTTGTATAGTAAATATTTTCGCCTTCTCCTGCTTGAATAATATCGGAATAGCGTTTCTTGTCTTCTTTCGCAAAACGATACGTCGTGCCTTCTGCTGGCGTAGCTTCTAAGTTGTATAAATTGCCAGTTTCTTCTTGATAGGCTCTCATTTTGTTTCGGATGTGTTCCAAAATTTCGGTTGCGAATGCCATTCCGTAATCTGACACGATATCTTCTTTTCCGTCGGTGAAATTTTGAATCATTTCGTTAATTCCGTTCACACCAATTGTAGAGAAGTGATTCCTGAAATGAGGTAAATAACGTTTGGTATACGGAAACAAACCTCTATCGTACATTTCCTGAATAAATACGCGTTTTTTCTCTAAGGTTGCTTTCGAAATTTCTAGTAAACGATCTAAATCGGAATATAATTTAGCTTTGTTGCCTTTGTTTAGATAACCTAATCTTGCCATGTTGATTGTTACTACACCAATACTTCCCGTCATTTCGGCACTTCCAAATAAACCGTTGCCTCTTTTTAATAATTCACGTAAATCGAGTTGTAAGCGGCAGCACATACTACGTACAGCATTCGGTTTGTAGGCATTTGGATTTTCAACTTTGTTTCCGTTTTCATCATACGTATATTGACTTCCGATGAAATTCTGGAAATAAGACGAACCAATTTTCGCGGTATTTTCAAAAAGAATATCGGTGTTTTCTCCGTACCAATCAAATTCTTCAGTAATATTAACCGTTGGAATAGGGAAGGTGAACGGCTGTCCATGCGCATCGCCTTCGGTCATAACCGTATAATAGGCTTTGTTGATGAGATTCATTTCTTTTTGAAAATGTTCGTAACGCATTTCGGTTATGTCTGAAACACCTCTTTCTTTGGCTCTTTGTATAAAATCTTCTGAAGTGATTCCTTTAAAAAGATGCTGTTCATTTCGTGTTGGGATTTGCTCTTTCAAATCATCTGGAACCACCCAATCCAATGTAATATTCGTAAACGGCGATTGTCCCCAACGTGCTGGGACATTCAAATTGTAGACGAAACTTCGAATTGCTTTTAAAACATCTTCATACGATAAATTATCCTTGAAAACATAAGGAGCCAAATACGTATCAAACGAACTAAACGCTTGAGCTCCTGCCCATTCGCTTTGTAAAATCCCAAGGAAATTCGCCATTTGTCCTAATGCTTCTCTAAAATGATTCGGAGGACGACTTTCCACTCGACCACGAACACCGTTAAAACCTTCATTTAATAAAACACGTAAACTCCAACCCGCACAATATCCTGTCAAACAATCTAAGTCGTGAATGTGAATGTCACCATTGCGATGTGCATAACCTTCTTCTTTCGAATAGACTTTGTCTAACCAATAATTTGCAATGATTTTTCCAGCGACATTATTCACTAAACCTGCATTGGAATACGAAGTATTAGCGTTGGCATTGATTCGCCAATCGGTTTGGTTAGTGTACTCTTCTATGGTTTGGGTACTGTCGACATAAGTGGTATCGTCATTTAATCCTAAAACGTGTTCACGTTGTAGTTTACGCGTATGACGGAACAACATGAAAGAACGCATCACTTCATAATGCCCATACTCGTAAAGTGTTTTTTCAATTTTATCTTGAATATCTTCAACTGCCCAAGTGTCTTGATGTGACAACAATTGGAACACCGTTTCAATTACTTTTAGGTTTAAAGTTTCACTTACACTGGCAAAAGCTTTTGTAATGGCTTCTTCTATTTTGAAAGCTTCAAAGGGTAAATAAGTGCCATTTCGTTTGATTACAAATTTGTCCATACTGCAGAATTTTTATTGTGGTATGGAACAAATTTAAATATTAAAAAGACTTTTTAGTCTTGTTTGAATAAATAGTAATCAACAATTTATGTTTTAATTTTGTTGATAAGTTGTTTTTAATTATTAGATGACATTAAATGTGTAAATTTCCAAATAAAATATAAAACTTGATTCAATTTATTTAAAAGCAATAATTTATTTTTGTATTGTGTTTTTTTGTCTATATTTGCAACGTAATAAAAGTAAACGATTCCGTAAACGTTTTTACTTTTTAAGCTGGTAAATAAGAAATTTAGGTTATTGATTTTTAGGGTTTTAATTTTTAATCAAAATGAGTTTTTAAACTCATAACCCGAAGGTCACAGGTTCGAGTCCTGTTCCCGCTACTAGAAGCCCAGCAGAATGCTGGGCTTTTTTATTTTTAGAAACTATGAATCCAAAAAAAATTGCCGAGTACAGAAAATTACTCAATGTTACTAAAACAGCTACGCTGAAAGAATTGAAAACCATCTACAGAAATAGCATGAAGGAAGATCATCCTGATACTATTGCTGATCCAGTGGAGCGTTTAGCTGCTGAGGAAAGAAGTAAAAATATTATTGAGGCCTATCATTTTTTGGTTAGTATTGCTCCTGAAACTCAAGAAAAAAATAAAGAAGTTTATCAAAGAATTACTTCGACTGTAAATATTCAAGATTTTTATATGGATAATGGTGTGTTGTACATTTCATTTTTAGATGGGAGTAACTACGAATATTTCAGTGTACCTAAAGTAACTTACATTAAAATGGTAAATGCTGAGTCTCCTAGTCGTTTTGCTAGAAGACATATTTATAATGAGTTTTTATATAGAAGTGCTAGCAAAATTGTAGCAAACGAATAAAATCTTTTTGTAACTTTATACCATGAAAATTGGTTTAAAATTACTTTTCTTCTTCATTATCCTTATTACTTTTTCTTGTTCTAACGAAGAAGCTTCAAATAATACAGATGAATTTATCAAGGCAGCAGATATGTCCATGTTGCCTTTGATAGAATCTGAAGGTACAATTTACTACAATAACAATAATATTGCCGAAGATGCTCTGCTAACCCTTAAAAATGCAGGTTGCAATTCGATTCGAATTCGACTTTGGCATACACCAACGGTAAATCAATCTGGTTTTAATGAAGTGAAAGCTTTTGCGCAACGTGTTAAAAATCTAGGTATGAAAGTTTGGTTAAGTGTTCATTATTCAGATACTTGGGCAGATCCTGGAAATCAAGAAAAGCCAGCAGTCTGGAATGGATTGACTTTTTCGCAATTGAAAGTACAAGTAGAAAATTATACCGCAACTATTGTAAATGAAATCCAACCCGATATTTTTCAAATTGGTAATGAAATCAACAATGGTTTTATTTTTCCTGATGGTAATTTGGCGACTAACGAAACACAATTTATATCATTACTAGCAAGTGCAAGTAATGTAATTAGAGCCAATAGACCTGAAACTAAAATTATGTTGCATTATGCGGGAATTGAAGGTGCATCTTGGTTTTTTTCTAAAACAACTACAATTGATTACGATTATATAGGATTGTCATATTATCCAATTTGGCATGGAACAAATTTGAGTGCCTTACAAGAAACCATGTCTTCACTCGCTCAAACATATGACAAAAAAGTTCTAATTGCAGAAACGTCTTATCCATTTACTTTGAATTGGAATGACTGGACAAATAATGTTATCGGCTTGCCTAATCAAATTCACCCTAGTTATTTAGCCTCTCCAGAAGGACAAAAAGCATTCTTAGAACAAATTAAGAATACAGTAAAAAGTATACCAAACGGACAAGGATTTTGTTATTGGGGAGCAGAATGGATCGCTTTTAGAGGAACAACTGCTACGAATGGTTCTTCATGGGAAAATCAAGCACTTTGGGATTTTAATCGCAAGGCATTACCAGCAATGTCAATTTTTAATTAGATTTTCCTATATTTGATATACTAACCAATAAACTATATCAATATGGAATTAATTAATTTTCCTGCAATTTTGGTTGCTGCTCTTTCAAGTTTCGTTGTTGGATTTGTTTGGTACAATCCCAAAGTTTTCGGAACGATTTGGATGAATGAAACTGGAATGACAGAAGAAAAAGCCAAAAAAGGAAACATGGCAAAAATCTTTGGATTAACATTTGTTTTTGCCTTTATGTTGGCTTTCATTATGCCAGTATTCGTAATTCATCAATTTGGTGCATTAGGTATGGTAGGAGGACCTTCTGAGGTTGGAAAAGCATTGCCTTCTTACACCGCCTTTATGGCTGATTATGGGAATGTATTTAGAACGTATCAGCATGGTGCTTTACATGGTTCTATGATTGGTCTTTTTGTGGCGTTACCAGTTATTGCAACAAACTGCTTATTTGAACAAAAAACATTCAAATATGCAGCTGTAACTTCTGGTTATTGGATTGTTGTAATGACATTGATGGGTGCTATTATCTGTGGCTGGAAATAATTTAACATTTATTTATAAAGGAATCGCTCTACATTTGTGGGGCGATTTTATTTTACCTTGGACAAAATTTCATTTAAAATATACAATTCGGTTAAAGATTTGCCAACGCTTTGGGACGTAGTAGCTCAGAGTAATGTATTTCTTCAAACACCTTATCTATCTGTATTGGAACGTTCAGCTCCAGTAAATATGGAGTGCTTTTATATTGGGATTTTTGAAAATTCGGAACTAATTGGCGTTTCTTTGGCGCAATATTTAGATTTGAATAAATTAGAATCCTTTGGGGAACGTGATAAATGTTTTAAGACATTAATTAGAAATTTTATCTTCAAAAATTTTGCATCACACACTTTGTTTTTAGGGAATAACATGATTACTGGACAAAATGGTTATGTTTTTTCAAAGGAAATCGATTTTAATCACATAAGTGAAATTCTTTTACAAAGTGCTGATGAAATAACATTGTATTTTAAGAAAAAAGGAATTACTATTCATTTAGTTTCTTTCAAAGATTTTTATGATCATTGTTCGGTTGAATTGAAGAAGTATCGTTTTTCCAACGTATACGAATTCAATACGCAACCCAACATGATTTTTTATTTAGATGAAAAATGGAAATCTATAGATGATTATGTAGCGGCTCTTTCAAAAAAATACCGCGACCAATTCAAACGAGCACGTAAAAAATTCGATGGAATTCAAGTGAAGAATCTGTCCTATGAAGAAGTACTTCAAAATGAAGAACAGATATACGATTTGTATCATTATGTGGCAAAAAATGCTCCTTTTAATACATTTTTCTTGTCCAAAAATCACTTTTCAACTCTTAAAGGGCAATGCGGGAATCGATTTCAGATTTTTGGTTATTTTTTGAATGAGGAATTGGTTGGATTTCACACGTTGTTACTAAATGATGAAACTCTTGAAACCTATTTCTTAGGATATAACGAACATATTCAGAAAGAAAATATGTTATACTTAAACATGTTGTACAACATGACAGAATATGGGATTGAAAATGGTTTCAAACGAATTATTTTTGGTAGAACAGCACTAGAAATTAAAAGTTCTATTGGTGCAACACCAGTTCAAATGTCAGGTTTCATTTATCATAACAATAAATTGATTAATAGATTTATTGGTAGAATTTTTAAAAATTTGGAGCCAGAACTACATTGGCAGCAAAGACATCCTTTTAAATAAAAAAGTCCCGATTCAATCAGGACTTTCTTTTTATAATTTACTTTCTAAACTGTTCCAACCACCACCGTTGATGCAATCAATACCGTGTTGTTTTAAAATAGAAGTGGCTTGAGCACTTCGCATTCCTGAACGACAACAAGCGATAATCGGTTTGTTCCATTTTTTGATGGTTTTGATGTTTCCGTTTAACACTTGTAAGGCAATGTTTTTTGAGCCTTTGATATGACCTTCTTTGTATTCGTCAGGTGTTCTAACATCTAATATGATAGCGCCTTTTTGAACATATTCCTGAACATCATTCGTTTTATTTCCTAATCCTAAAAAATCTAATATTCCCATAATTATTTCTTTTTTTGACAAAGATAGAGTTGATTGAAAATCTTTTCAGTAACAAAAGTTACTTTGTTTAAGCGTTAGTTTTTTCAAAAATCAATTCCAATCCGTTATCAACTAAATGTACAATTTCTGGGCGATTGCTTTTTACTTTTTCTAAGTGATTTAGAACTTTATCAACCAAATCTGAATTTCCTTCTTTTTTAGCCAATTCCGCAATTTCAACAGATAACAACCAATCATTTGGATGTCCAGCAGAAACCGAAGCAAATGCTTCTTTTAAAGTAGTCGTAGCAGGTTTTCCTTCTCTGATGTTGCGAACACTTAAATAGAGTCTTTCTAATTCTTCTCTTTCAGCCGATTTTTTCTGTTTAATCGTTTGCGAAGAGGGAACGTGATTAATCATATCAAAACTATTTACATCCGCTGGCCCAGAAAAAGCAGAAATCACTTTTTTACCCACAGCCATATCATAGATTCCCCATTCTGGTTGGAAAAGAACAGTTTCGTTATGAGTTACAGTACAATTTTTGAATTTAATCAATAAGATTTCACCTTGTAAGTTACGAGTTCCGGTTACAATTTCACCTACAACTTTGATGTTGCCTTCAAATTCTAAGGTTACTTGCTCGCCTTCATAAATATCATAAGCACGCAAGTCTCTCGGACTCATTTCTTCAATCGCCAAGTTAATACCTTTTAGTTTTCCAATTGGCGAACCAAAGCCTTCCGCATGATATTCTGTTCCGTGACCTACTAGTTCTTTTTCTCTGTAGGATAGTGCTGTTTTTCCTGTAGTTTGCACATAAACAGGTTTTCCTTCATCTTCAATTACATTAGTAAAAACACCCGAAACTTGTAAACCAGTACTCAATTCGATAGTTCCTAATGCATTCGAATTAATCAATTTTTTAATTCCTGATAAACCTCCAGTTCGTAATGCCATTTTATTTGCAAATTCCTCTAAAACAGAACTTAAATGTGCAAAATCAGACGTTACATAAAGTTGAGGTTGTGGTTTTGTAATGTCAAAACTCATGTCAGCAGCCGAAATATCGTATGGAATTTTCTTTACATTATCTGTCATACACCAAGCGCTTTCTCCAATCGAAGAAAGTAATCCCGCACCATAGATTTTTGGATTGTCAACTGTTCCAATCAAACCGTATTCTACTGTCCACCAATGTAAATTTCTAATGCGAGACATTTCTGATAATTCGCCCATATTATTCTGTAAGAAATCCACTTGCTCTTCTGCTTTTTTGATTTCTTCTTCTGGAGTATCTTCTGCTTCTTTTAAAATCGAAAGCAAACGAATGGCTTCATACAATTCATAATCGCGAGCTGATGAAATAGCTTTACAACCAATTTCTCCAAAACGTCTTAAATATTCAGCATATTCTGGATTCGCAATAATAGGAGCGTGACCTGCGCCTTCGTGAATGATATCGGGAGCTGGAGTGTATTCAATGTGTTCTAATTGACGAATATCGCAAGCAATAACTAATACATTATACGCTTGAAATTCCATAAAGGCATTAGGTGGAATAAATCCATCAACGGCAACTGCAGCCCAACCGATTTCTTTTAAAATTCGGTTCATACCATACATGTTGGGAATATTATCAATTTCCAAACCTGTTTTTTGTAAGCCTTCTAAATACGAACTATGAGCAACTTTTGAAAGGTAATCTACATTTTTACGCATAACATAGCGCCAAACGGCTTGGTTAATAGGCGTGTAATCATCATAAACTTGTGGCTTGATGAATTGTTTTAAATGTTTTGGTAATCTGTCAATCAGCGGATTGCTTTCAAAATGCGTTTCCATAATTTTACTTGTGATGTTTGACGTAAAATTACGACTTTTTCACAAATCAGGAAAACATTTTGAGAATTTGATACAACTAAATAGGATAGAACTATTCTGTTTTTTCAACAGGAACGGCTGGTTCAATTTTAGGGACACTATCATTCTGAATGGTTGGAGTAGGAGTGGTGGTTGCAGGAACCGTCGTATTAATAGGCGTTACACCATCAACATATTCCGTTTCTTCCAAATCTTCTGATTTTCTTCCTAATTTGATGTCTGGATTTTCTTGTGTTCCCAATACTTTAATCGGAATTCCAATGATACCTAATGGTGGTAATCCGATACGCATTTTCAAGTTTAATTTTCCGTCTAAACTCGTTTGTCCTTCAAATCGTAATCTAAAACCAGCTACTTTGAATTTGAAACGTTCAATGGTTACAATGTTGTTTTTAATGGTTGATTTGATATCCACCTTCGAAATATCAGGATCTTTAATATCTGGATTTTCGGTTTTAGCCGAAACGACATTCAATAATTTAAAGCCTTTCATTTTTACTTTTTTAACAGAAAGAGTTCCACTTCCTTCTAAAGAGGGCATTACAGGTGCCATTTGATTGTTTAAAACACCTTTTATCGAATAATTCAAACCTACAATTCCTTCTGCATTTTCTGCCGCAGTTACGATTTCTCGAAACATTTTGATTTCGTTGTAAGCGCGTTTAATATCAAATTCGGAAGCATTGATTTTATAATCAAAATACGCTTTTTGTGTGCCTTCGTTTTTATAAAAAGCATCCATTTTAGCAGTAGCACCAATGATACCTAAGCTGCTATTTGAAAGTTGTAAACTACCGTTTTGAATGACTAAATTTCCTTTTAAATTTTCAATGGTAACGTCGTCATATTGCGTTTTTACAGCATTAGTTTGGATGGAAACATTTAAATTCGTTGGAATTTGAATTACTCCTACAGCTTCTGTTTTTTCTGTTTCATCTTCGGTTTCATAAGTTGTGGTTGGAATAAATTCGTTAACATTCAAATAATTCGATGTTAGACTGAAGTTTCCTTTTAAAATTTGATTTTCTGAAAGGACAAAGTTGATGACATTTTCTAAATTTCCATTCATGGTAATATCGGATGTTCCGTATTTTCCATTGAAATTAGAAAAGTTCATTTTATCTTGATTAAAGGTGAACAATCCGTTTTCGATTAAGAAGGGTTTTGCCAAATAAGCACTTGTGGTTCTGATGTTTTTTACTTCAAGAGTTCCACTGTTTTTTAAGTTACCATATTTCCCACTAGTGGCGTCGCTTTGTTTTCCAGCCAAGCTTAAATCAGCTTTGATGAATCCATCAATATCTAATCCTTTTTGGGAGAAAACTTTATAAATTCGAGCAACGTTTAATGTTCCTTTTGCTTTTACATCGTAATTGATATCATCGAAATTTTTAAATGAAGCATTTAAGTTAAAAGGTTCGCCTTCAAAAGTGAAATTCGCTGGAGAAAGGATAAAAGAAGTATCTTTAAAATCACCTGTTGGACTGTTTAAGTTCGCTTTTAAATTAATATTTTGAATCGGTTTTGGATAATAAGCGGTTTGAATGAATCCGTTAGTAAGTTCAAATTTTCCTTTAGTTACAGGGAATTTTTTATCTTTTTTAATATAATCTCCTTTGGAAACGATATCGGCATCTAAACTTCCTGCTAATTTAAAATTCGGAATTTGAAGCGCATTACTCAAAAAAGCCAAATCTAATTTTGATTTTACTTTTGAATCAATTTTAAGTTGTTCTCCAAAACCATCGGAAATTAAAATCGCACTTAATTTGTTTTTATTTACATCAAAATACAATGAATCTAATCGTATTTTAAGTTGATTGATGTCTAAATTTGGAAGTTTAGTATCTAAATTCAAGAAAATATTCTCAACGGGATAAGGCGCTTTTTCATGTTTTACGTAGCCATCTCTTACTTTGATGTTGAAATTCACTTCCGGACTTAAATTCTCAGAAGCAATATATTTTCCTTTTAAAGTTAAGAAAGCGGAGGTTGTTCCCTTCATTTTAGTTTCGGTCATCCAAGAAACATATTCGGCAGGTAAAGCAGTGAACAAGTCATCTAAATCGCTGTCTTCGGTTTTTAATTTGAAATCCATTTGATAACCGTTTTTCAAGAAATCAAAGAAACCTGTAAATTCAACGGGTAATTTATTGATGACCAAATCGTTTTTCTCAAAAATAAAAGAAAGTGAATTGGTGTTGATTTTTGTAATTAAATCCGCTTTTACTTTTTTGTTTTTTAAGTATTCACTTTTGTCATAAGTAAAACTCAAACTATCAATTCTGGCAGATGTTTTTAAGCTAAAATTGGATTTCAATAAATCACCTTTTCCTTTATAGTTAAAACCTTTTGCTTCGATAAGAATTTTGGTCGATTTATCATTGTAAACCAACTGACTATTATTGATTTGAATGTTTTCTAACTTTAAAGAGGCACTTTCAGATGAAGTTGTCGTGTCTTTAGAATTCGATTTATAGATGTTGTAATTAGCTTCTCCCTTTTGGTTGACGAATACATTAATTTTTGCTTCTTCTAGATAGATTTCTTCAATTTCAGTCTGATTGCCAAAAACTACCGACCAAACGTCGATACCAAAACTTATCTCTTTTGCAGAAACTAACGATTTATTTTTATAAGGTTTTGAACCATTAAGATTTAATTCGTGCAAAGTCAATGTTAAAGAAGGAAAATGTTTGAAAAAAGACAATTCTGATTCGTTGAAATTTAATTCACCCTCTAAGTTTTTATTGGCCAATATTTTTACTTTTTCCGTAATGGTATCAGCAAAAACAATGGGTAATATTACGAGTAGTAATAATGAAATAATAAAAGTGATTCCCGTTACTTTGAGAATTTTAACGAGTAATGTTTTTTTTGAGTTTTCCATTTTTATAGTTGTAGAGAGATTGGGCAAAATTACTACAAAAATTGGAGAAGTGATTTAAAAATAAAAAAAAGAGTTAGCATAAACTAACTCTTTTCCATATTATCGTTTCATAGCAAAATGCGCTTTGAATAGTTTTTTAACTCCATTCTCAAGGTAATCAATAGTGAACCAGTAATCGGTAGAAGGAAGTTGTTGTTGGTTATAAGTACCATCCCAAAATTCTTCCCCTCTTAATTGTTTGATGAGTTTTCCATATCTATCAAAAATACTTATTAGGTCAGTATTTTTTAGTCCAGAAATAAACCAAGTATCGTTATACCCATCACCATTAGGTGTAAAATATTGAGGATATTCAATAATAAAGATGTCTTGCGTAAAATGAGTACATCCTTCAGTATCTATTACGGTTATGGTATGCAATCCTGCACTTAAATTTGTAAAGATGTTAGAAGTCTGAAATGTGCCATCATCTAAAGAGTACATTAATGTACCTGTACCTCCCGTTATATTGATAATTACCGTTGCATTTCCACTAAAATAATTGCTTTGCGTATAGGTTAAACTTGTAGCTGGAGTAACTGATATTACATTAGCAATGACCATATTGGTGCCGTTACTAGAGTGACAATTTGTTGTGCTATTAGTTGCTACAACACCATATACTCCAACTTCATTTGCAGTATAGGTTGCATTGTTTGTGTTCGGTATAGCTACTCCATTAAAATACCAAATAAAATCATATGTCGCATTATCTAATCCCGAATCTAAAGTATAGGTTTGAAATGGAATGCCAGATGCATCAACACAAATAGCTCCGTCTACTAGTTTTGGTTCAGGAAGAGGATTAACGTAAACCCTAACAGTAAATGATGTTCCATCACAACCAGCTAAGCTAGGTGTTATTGTGTAATCAACATAACCTTGAGCGTTTCCAGAAGTAGTTAATTCTTGAATTATAGTTGTAGATAATCCAGTATTGCTTCCAGATGAAGCCCCATTAACTCCTACCGGATTTACTGTCCATGTTAAAACCGTATTGTTGTTGAATGTTCCAATACTAATATTAGTTAAATCTCCACTACACATATCGGGATGTGTTGGATTTGTAAACATTTCTGGTCTTGGGTTAACTAAAACAGTGATTGATTGAGGAGTCCCTATGCACCCATTGAATGTAGGGGTAATTTCATAAGTTACACTTCCTTGTGAAGACCCTGTAGTGCTTAATGTTTGTTGAATACTTGTTCCTGTGCTATTAGATGCTCCTGTAATACCTGAAATACCTGTAATCACCCAATTAAATACAGTACCTGGAACCGAACCAGAAAAAGATATCGATGTGGTTTCTCCAGAACAGATAGGATTTCTACCAGTTGTAATTCGCAAATCAGGAATTGGAGTAACTTGAACTTTAACTTCTACAGGAGGTCCTGCACATCCATTTGCCTCAGCTATTATTGTGTAAGTTACTTCAACAGTTGAAGTTGTGCCAGAACTAACACTTAATAATTGATTAATAGAATTTCCTGTATCACCATCAGCTCCAATAACATTTCCGCCAGTTACAGTCCATGAAAATGTAGCTCCTGAAACATTACTGCTTAGTTGAATATTGGTTGTACCACCTGAACAGAAACTAGGCGCTAAATTTGTTGCAATTACTGTTGGTATAGGAAAAATTTGAACAGTCATCTGAGCAGTAAGGGCACATTGAGCTGGATCAGGAATAAATGTATAATTGGTCGAAGTATTATTGTTGAAAGCAGGTGTCCAAATTCCTGTTATACCCTCGTTAGAAACTAAAGGTAGTGGAGATGAAGTAGCTCCTGCACACATAGGTAATACTTGAGTAAAGGTTGGGGTAATATTGTTATTTAAAGTAATACTTCCACTTAAAGAGGTACCGCCACAGCCGTTAACAGTGGCAATGGTATAAGAAAAGCTAGCAGAAGGAGTTCCGCTAATAGTAACTGTATTTCCAGAAGTTGTAGCCGTAACACCAGTTGGTAATCCCGTTACATTCACGCTAGTTGCACCACCACCAAAAGTATATTGAATAGGAGCAATAGGATTTCCTGAGCAAACATTTTGATTGTTGTTACCCGAATCGAGAGTTAAAGTAGCATTAGAAGAAATGGAAACACTTCCATTTAAAGTTACACTTC
>NZ_CALBSN010000055.1 GCF_937967675.1 uncultured Flavobacterium sp.
TTGCCTGAAAAATGGACCAATCAAGACGGAAAAGATATTGAACTAAAAGAATTAAGAGGAAAAGTTCTTGTTATGGTGATGATTTATACTTCTTGTAAATCAGCTTGTCCAAGATTAGTTGCTGATATGCGAAATATTGAAGCTAAAATCCCAGAAGAATACAAAGACAAAGTCCAATTGGTTTTAGTAAGTATTGATCCAACGGTTGATACTCCAAAAAGATTAAAAGATTTCTCTATCGAAAATAAAATGACAGGAAATCAATGGGTTTTCTTGCGTTCAAATGAAGAAAATACCAGAGAGTTCGCAGCAGTTCTAGCCGTAAATTATAAAAAAATATCTCCGATAGATTTCTCACATTCCAATATTATCAGTGTATTTAATGCGGAAGGCGAGTTGGCATTCCAACAAGAAGGCTTAGGAGTTAGTTACGATAAAACGGTTTCAAAAATCAAAGAAGAAGCGGCTAAAATAGAGTAGAGGCTTCCCAATATAAATCCAATACAACATGAAACTTCAAAATAAAATGCTAGTTGTAGTTGCTTTTGCAATTTCAACGGTAGGTTCTTTTGCTCAAGAGTTAGAAGTTAACCTACAAATACGACCTCGATTTGAATACCGAAATGGTTTTAAAGAATTAATGAAAGACGATTTTTATCCTACTTCATTTGTTTCCCAACGCTCAAGAATGAATTTCTTCTACAAACAAGAAAAGTTCAAAGCTAATGTATCGTTTCAAAACGTTAGAGTTTGGGGTGATGTGGCAACCACTTCTCCATCGGATAAAAACGGAGTAGCGTTATTCGAATCTTGGATTTCGTATGATTTCAATACGAATTGGACAGCTAAATTCGGTCGACAAGTACTTTCGTATGACAATCAAAGAATCATGGGCGGAATCGACTGGTTACAACAAGGTCAAAGTCACGATGCGGTTTTGATTACCAATAAGAAAAATAACTATCAATTAGATTTCGGGGCAGCGTTAAATAACAACAACGAAGCTTTATACGAATCGGCTTATGTAACGAACTATAAAAACATGCAGTTTATTTGGTTCAACCAAAAATTTTCAAAACTAAGTTTGAGTTTCTTAGCACTGAATAATGGCTATCAATATGAAAATTTAACCGAAAATAAATTCCAAGTTGCCTATTTGCAAACCATCGGAACTTATGGTAAATGGGATGCTTCTAAATTTTATGGTGATTTTGATTTGTATGCTCAAACAGGTGAAGCTGCTGTAACAAATGATAAAGTAGATGTTGGTGCGTATTATGCAGGATTTAATTTAGGATATAAATTCACCAATCCTTTCAAAGCCGAATTAGGTTTCGAGTATTTATCGGGTAAAGATCAAAATAATACGGATACCAAAATAAAATCATTCATACCCTTATTTGGAACCAATCACGGATTCAATGGTTTGATGGATTATTTCTATGTTGGGAATCATAAGAATTCAGTAGGATTACAAGATTTTTATACCAAATTCATTTACGACAAGAATAAATGGCAAGTAACATTATCACCTCATTTATTTTATAGCGCTGCTTCTGTTTACAACATGGCTACTTTAGAAGAACAAGATAATTATTTAGGTACAGAAATCGATTTAACAGCTACTTATAAAATGGATAAAAACTTTGTAATTTCTGGAGGTGTTTCAAAAATGTTTGCCAGCGATACTATGGAAATTTTAAAAGGTGGAAACAATTCAAATGGTAACAATTGGGCATGGGTAATGGTTTCATTTAATCCACAATTGTTTACCTACAAAAAATAGATTAATTATAAATGGGTTATATTTAATTAAAAAAGGACTGCTAATATATTTTAGCAGTCCTTTTACTTTAAAAAGAGTCGCTCTGTTTACCAAAACGACTCCGTTTAAAAACCTAATTAACTAATAAAACTTATCTTGTAAAACAATGGCACTTGGAAACAAAATATTATTTTCTAAATGAATGTGCGCATGTAAATCCGCTTCAAATTCTTGTAACATTTGATAAGTGACTTTGTACGTGTTACAAGCATCTGCTGGTGGAGTGTAGTTGTTTGATAATTCTACAATTTTTTCAAATCGTTCGCCTTCATTTTCATGTTCTTCCATCATCATCGCAATAGGATTGGCAACAGAACCAAATCCGGGATTGTTGATTGGTGTATTATTTCGACTAGCCTCTACCATTTTTTTGATAAAAGGAAACAGAATTAACTCTTCTTTTTTCATGTGTTGCGTTAATTCATCCGCACTTCTCTTGAATAATTTTTTAATCTCAAAAAGTTCTGGATGTTGAGCGCCATGTACTTGTTCCAATTTAAGTAAAAACGATAGCAATTGTGGAATTTTTTCTTCCACATAACGATGGTGTTTTTTTTCAATATAATCAATCAACAAATCCAATTCCCAAGATTTAAAATCGATTCCTTGATTGTTGTTGTTTGCCGTAACACGTTCTAATTCGTCTAAAAGCGCATATTTATCAATGCCTTTTTTTGCACATACTTCATCGATTGTTCGGTTTCCTTTACAACAAAAATCGATACCTAACTGACTGAAAACACCCGCAGTTCTGTAATCATCTGCTACTATGTTTCCCACTGTTTTGTTTGAATCTATAACCATATTTTTATATTTAATTTAATAAAAGACAAATTTATCCTTAATTTAATTTTGATTATATGATTTTAATCATATTTAAAGTTTTTTTTTGGCAGTTATTTTGTATTTAATTAAAGGATAAAAACATCCTTAATAAATTCTAACTAATATCTAAAATATGTTATCAAAATCACAAGCACGAGCATTTTTTTTAGGTGGAACCGTAGTAACCTTTTTAGTCTTTATTGGATTAACCATTTACTCGTTCATGCCTAAAAATGATCAAACTTATCATGATAAGATTGATGCAAAAGTTATTCGAGGAAAGGAAATTTGGGAATCGAATAATTGTATGGGTTGTCATACCATACTTGGGGAAGGAGGCTACTATGCTCCAGAACTTACCAAAGTAATCGAAAGAAGAGGAGAAGGTTACGTCAAAGCCGTTTTACAATCGCCAGTTCCTTGGGGGCCAAAAGGCAGAAAAATGGTAAAATACGAAATGAACGATGCCGATGCCGAAGCCATGATTGCTTACTTCAAATGGATTGGAAACATTGATTTGAATGGTTTTGATCGAGTGGTTTCCCCTTTAGCTAAAGAAGAATAATCCAAAATTTAGAAGATATGAAATATAAATCACAAAAAGTAGCGTATTGGTTCTTTGGATTATGCATGTTATTATTTGCATTACAAATTATCTATGGTTTTATTATGGGCTTTGCCCGAATTGGAATGGATGGTCTTCACGATTTTATTCCGTTCAACACAGCAAGAGCTGTTCATACGAATTTATTAGTCGTTTGGTTATTAACCGGTTTCATGGGAGCCGCTTATTATATCATTCCTGAAGAAGCACAAAGAGAATTAGTCAATGTAAAATTGGCTTATGTTCAGTTGATTTCCTTAGCTGTTGTTGGCGTTTTAGCAATCGTTGGATATCACTTTAATATTTGGGAAGGACGAAAATTCCTTGAAATTCCAAGAGAATTAGACTTTTTAGTAGTGGTAAACGTATTATTGTTCTTAGGATTAATCCTCACCACTTTATTCAAAGCAGAAAGACGAACAACAACTTCATTAGTTTTAACAATGGGATTGGTTTTTGCTGCTTTATTATACTTACCGGGTATGATTTGGTTCGATAGCCAAGTTACGGATTCATTCTTCCGTTGGTGGGTAGTGCATTTATGGGTTGAAGGTGTATGGGAACTAATCATGGGAGGTATTTTATCATACTTATTAATCAAACTTACTGGTGTTGA
>NZ_CALBSN010000056.1 GCF_937967675.1 uncultured Flavobacterium sp.
TCACTTGGACGCATTGCTTTCTCCGTTAGTTCAAAACTTGGATGATAGTAACCACCTATTTTTTGTTCTTTACCTTGAGCTGAAATTAATTCTGCATCGATTTTTGCCTCATTTGCTGTCATTGCTTCTGCAATAGGGGCGAATGTTGCTTTTAATTCCGCATCTTTAGTTTGGTTTGCTAAAGCTTGTGCCCAATAATAAGCTAAATAAAAATGAGAACCTCTGTTATCAATTCCACCCACTTTTCTTGCTGGCGATTTGTCTTCTGCTAAGAATTTTGCATTCGCTTCGTCTAAAGTATCAGCTAAAACTTGTGCTTTTGCGTTGTTTTGTGTTTGTGCTAAATGTTCTAAAGAAGCTTGTAAAGCTAAGAATTCACCTAATGAATCCCAACGTAAATACCCTTCTTCAATAAATTGTTCCACGTGTTTTGGAGCAGAACCACCGGCACCTGTTTCGAACAATCCACCACCGTTCATCAAAGGAACGATTGATAACATTTTAGCCGAAGTTCCTAATTCTAAAATTGGGAATAAATCAGTTAAGTAATCACGTAATACATTTCCAGAAACTGAAATCACGTCTTTTCCTTGACGGATGATTTTTAAAGTTTCTTTCATAGCATCTTTTACATCCATAATACGAATGTCTAAGCCTGTTGTATCGTAATCTTTTAAGTATTTCTCTACTTTTTTGATGATTTCTCTATCGTGCGCTCTTCCTTTATCTAACCAGAAAATAACTGGAGTGTCTGATAATCTTGCTCTGTTTACAGCTAATTTTACCCAATCTTGAATAGGAGCATCTTTTACCTGACACATTCTAAAAATGTCACCTGCTTCTACTTTTTGAGATAGTAAAACGTTTCCGTTTTCGTCTTCTACGTTAACTGTTCCGTTTTCTTTTAATTGGAATGTTTTATCGTGAGAACCATATTCTTCTGCTTTTTGAGCCATTAATCCAACATTTGGAACAGAACCAATTGTCTTAGGATCTAAAGCGCCATTTTCTTTCATTTCTTCAATACAAGCCGAATAGAAACCAGCATAAGCACGGTCTGGAATAATGGCAATAGTATCTTCTTCTTTTCCTTCTGCATTCCACATTTTTCCACCACTACGTGCTAAAGCAGCCATAGAGGCATCTACAATTACGTCAGAAGAAACATGGAAATTCGTAATTCCTTTTTCTGAGTTTACCATAGCTACACGTGGACCGTTAGCTAAAGCATCAGCAATCGCTTGTTTGATTTCCGCTTCTTGAGGAATTCCTGCAATTTTGTTGTATAAATCTTGTAATCCATTGTTTGGATTGATATCTAATGATTTGAATAAATCAGCATATTTTGTATACACATCAGCAAAGAACGTTTCAACGATAGCTCCAAAAATAATTGGATCCGAAACCTTCATCATCGTTGCTTTTAAATGTACAGAAAGCATAACGTTTTTCGCTTTAGCATCAGTAATAGTTGCTTTAGTGAATTCTTTTAAAGCATTTAAGTTCATAACCGAACTATCAATAACTTCACCAGCTTTTAAATTTGAGAAATCTTTTAAAACCGTAGTTGCTCCATTATCTGAATTGAAAACGATTCTGAATTTTCCTTCTTTTTCAACTGTAGTAGAGTTTTCTGTTCCGTAGAAATCACCAGAATTCATATGAGCTACTTCAGTTTTGCTATCTGAAGCCCAAGTTCCCATTCTGTGAGGATTCGCTTTTGCGTAGTTTTTAACTGCTTTTGGTGCTCTTCTGTCTGAGTTTCCTTCACGTAAAACTGGATTTACAGCCGAACCTAAAACTTTAGCGTATTTTGCTTTGATTTCTTTTTCAGTATCGTTTTGTGGCTCTTCTGGGTAGTTTGGAATATTGAAACCTTGTGATTGTAATTCTGCAATAGCTTCTTTTAATTGAATTACCGAAGCCGAAATGTTAGGTAGTTTAATAATGTTAGCTTCTGGAGTATTCGCTAATTGTCCTAGTTCGGTAAGCGCGTCACCTACTTTTTGATCTTCTTTTAAGAATTCTGGAAAGTTAGCTAAAATTCTTCCCGCTAAAGAAATATCTCTCGTTTCGATAGCGATATTAGCAGGTTTTGTAAAGGCTTTTACAATAGGTAAAAACGAATGTGTTGCCAACATAGGCGCTTCATCCGTAATGGTATACATTATTTTAGACTGATTAGACATGGATCTTATGTGTTTGTTTGAATATAATTTGTAAAATCTGCCAAATATAGGAAATTTGAAAGAAATAATGGGGCGATTTTGCTTAAATCTTGAATAAAATTCAATAAAAAAAGCCACAACATTGTTGCGGCTTTTTATACTTGAGAAAGTACAAATTAGTTTTTGTATCTTCTTTCTTTGATTTTTGCTTTTTTACCAGTAAGATCTCTAAAGTAGAAGATACGAGCTCTACGTACTTTACCTCTTTGGTTCACTTCAATTTTTTGTAAAGCTGGCATGTTTACTGGGAAGATACGCTCAACACCAATAGCACCTGACATTTTACGAATTGTAAAAGTTTCAGTAGCTCCTGCACCTCTTCTTTGGATTACAACTCCTTTGAAGAACTGAGTTCTAGTTTTTTCACCCTCTTTAATTTCGTAGTACACAGTGATTGTATCACCCGCACCAAACTCAGGGAAATCTTTTTTTGCAACTAATTCGTTATTTACGAAATCAACTAAATTTGACATAGTTT
>NZ_CALBSN010000057.1 GCF_937967675.1 uncultured Flavobacterium sp.
AACCCAGGACCCCATCATTAAAAGTGATGTGCTCTACCAGCTGAGCTACCAAGTCATTTTATTTCCTTGAATGCGGGTGCAAATATATAAACATTTATTTATTTTGCAATGGGATTTTCTTTTAAATTTGTCTTTTTTTGCAATTAATTTCTTAACCCTTTAATTTATAAGGGATTATTTATTTATGAAAATAGTTTTATTAGGTTACATGGGGTGTGGTAAGTCGGTAATAGGGGCTTTTTTAGCGGAGCAGCTTCAAATTCCGTTCTATGATTTGGACCAAGAGATTGAAAAAGAAACGCACAATTCGATAACAGAATTGTTTCAATTTAAAGGAGAAATTTATTTTCGTAAAAAAGAAAATGAAGTTTTGAAAACTTTTTTAACTAAAAAGTATGACTTTGTATTAAGTTTAGGAGGAGGGACGCCTTGTTATTATAATAATCACGAACTATTACTTCAAGAAGGAGTGTTTTCTGTTTACTTAAAAGCTTCGGTTGATACATTAGTAAGTCGATTGATAAAAGAGAAAGCCCAACGTCCGTTGCTTCACAATCAAGATGAGGTTTCTTTGAAAGATTTTATCAATAAACATTTATTCGACCGAAACTTTTATTATCATCAGGCCACGAAAATAGTTTCCGTGGATGATAAGTCGGTAGAGCAAATTGCAAATGAAATTAAGTCTTTATTAGCTTAAATAGGCATACGAGTTGTTTTCTTCAAAAACCACTTGAATGTGTTCTTGTAGCGATGTCGACAATGATAATCCTTTGAAGTCAGCTTTTACAGGGTATTTTTTGTGATTTCTGTCTACTAAAACTGCTGTTTTGAATTTACTCAGAGGTACTTCTAAAAAGTGTTTTACTCCGTAGATTAGGGTTGTACCAGAATTCAAAACATCGTCAATTAAAACTAAGGCTTTGTTTTTATAATCTTCTGGAGTTATAGAAGTCGTTACAACATCTTGTGGGTTTTGTTTGTTGATTTTAACTTCACAAAGTGTTACATTCAAATCTGAAATTAAAGCTAATTCAGCAGCTATTTTTTCAGCAAAAATAAATCCGTTATTGGCAATTCCAGCTAAAATTACTTCTTTTTCGTCAACAAATGTTTCGTAAATTTGGTAAGCAATTCGTTTGGTTTTGTGTTTGATTTCTTCGTGCGTTAAAATAATATTTTCCATGTGTGTTGTTATTTGACTTCAAAGATAAAAAAGAGTTCTTTATTTTCTCTTGGCTTTATCGAATTATGTGCTTTTTCAAGTGTTTTAATTGTAAATTTATCTGTAAATCGATTTAAATATTCGGTTTCAGAGCCTCCAAATGGCGGACCTTCACTGGTTAATGGGAAGTCAAATAATAGTCCCGCTAATTTTCCTTTTGGATTTAAAAGCGAAGCCATTTTTTCAACATATTGCGGACGCAGTTCTGGTGGTAAAGCGCAGAAAAACGTTTGTTCTAGGATTAAATCGAAAGTCATATCCAAAGCAAAAAAATCAGAATGGATCAAATGTGAAGCAAATTCTGGCTTTCTAATTTTGATGTTATTTAAAGGAGTTTCGGCAATATCAACAACAGAAACATTTTGAAATCCGTTTTCAATTAAATAGTCAAATTCATAACCATTTCCGGCTCCTGGAATTAAAATCTTTAGATTTTTATCGGTTAATTGGTCAATGTATTCTTTTATTGGAGTGGTAATCGAGCCAGCATCCCAACCCGTTTCTCCTTTTTGATAGCGTTCTTCCCAGTAGTTCATCTTATTCAATTTCTTCAGATTCGACACTATCATCTAAGTAGTCGTCGATATCTCTTCGTTCTTTTTTTGTAGGACGACCAGTGCCGTGAGCTCTATAATGTTCTTTCGATAATTTTAATAATTCTAAATGCTCAAAAGCTTCTTTTGGTGTTTCATCCTTGCGGTACATGTCCACAAGTTTAGCTCCCAAACGATTTTGAGGAACATCTAAAATGGTTAATTTATAGTTGATTTGGTCTTTCCTTAAAGTAATTTTATCGGTTGGAAATATCTCGCGCGACGCTTTTGCTACTTGTCCATTTACAGTAACATGACCTTTTTTTACTGCTTCTGCTGCAATGCTTCGGGTTTTGTAATATCGCAAACACCATAAAAGTTTATCAATACGCATAATATAAATCAAAAAACCTTGTTAATATTTCTACAAAAATAAATGAAAATTGTATCTTGCGCCCTATAAATTTTATAATAATGAAAAGCCTTTTTAAAATAGTACTTTTATTAGTTTTTGCTGTAACACTTTTCGCATGTAATCCAGATAACGGTCCTGCAACTGTTAAGATAAAAGATTATCAAGAAGTGTATGACGAAAATATTGTGGAGATTGAAGATTACTTAAAAGAAAATTATTTAGAGCTGGACGCCGATTTAAACGCTACAGTTACTAAGATTCCTGAAAACGGAACACAAACGTCTATATGGAATCAAACCGATTATCCACTTCAATCTATTACGGTAAAAAATGATTCTCGTTCTACTTTATTAACAGATGGTAGAATTGAAGACGATGTAGACTATAAATTGTATTATATTGTTTTAAATGAAGGGGGTGGTGAAAATGTTACAAGTGTAGACTCTACTTTAGTAGCATACAAAGGTTGGAATTTAACAAATGAGGTTTTTGATTTAAATAATTTTGGAGTTTGGTTTTCATTTCCAGAATCTTCTGTTTCTGCGATTTCAGGGTTTAGACAAATTCTTTCTAAGGTAAAAACAGAAGAGTCTCATGTAGAAAACAGTAACGGTACTGTTACCAGAGTAAACTATGGAAATGTATTGGTTTTTATCCCTTCTGGGTTGGCTTATTTTTCTGGCAGTAGAGAGAATATTAATCAGTATGCGCCAATTGCTTTTCAAATTAAATTATTTGATTTAAAAACCCGCGACCATGATAGAGATCGAATCCCAAATATTTATGAAGATTTAAATAATAATAATGATTATTTTGATGACGATTCGGATGGCGATAAAATTCCTGATTTTTTAGATGTAGATGATGATGGAGATGGAAAGCTAACAAAATTTGAAATACGAATGCCAATACCTGCTACTAGCCCATATCAATATTATGACTTCAATTCGATACCCGTTTGCGCTCAAGATCCAAATGGTAAGAAAGTACACTTAAGCAATTATTGCAGATAAGAGATTATAAAAAAGCCGACATAACGTCGGCTTTTTTTTGGTTCTTTCTTAACGAATTACCATTCAAATTTAATTTCTTTAAGCGTATTATGTAGAATTACAAAAACAACAGAATTATATAAATTGCAGTTTTTATGGCTACCATAAGATTTCATTTATTAAAATCTATACCCAATTCTTAAGTGTAAGTTAAGAGCGGCATCGCTTTCATTTTTTAAATAACCAGCTTGTTTAGCAAAAATATAACGGTATCCAAGTCCAATCCCAGTTTCATAATTGAAATGTTTTCCAATATTTCTTCGTATTCCCCATGTTGGAACAATCGAAATATCGCTAATAATTGCGAGGTTGTCATAATTTGAAATCACAAACCAATCGGGATGATAACTTGTTTTAAGTGAAATGAAATTACCGCTATTTCCGTCAATCTTTTTTGATTTGCTTACTCGGGTATTTAAATTATAATACCATCTAGGTTCAGCCGTTATAACGGGCGTCATTAAAAAACCTGTTTTGTCATAAAAATCTCCGCCCCAAATTCCACTATCAAAACCAATTTCACTTCGCAATGCTATTTGATTGGATAATTTACTTTCGTTATGAACCCAAATACCTAGAAATCCAGTTTGAATACCAAATACCGATTTTTCAACGCTTGCATTTTGTGATTTTATGGTTATGGAAAAGCATAGTACTACCAAAGACCAGATTGTTTTCTTCATGAAATAGTAATTTATTTTTAGATATCGTTATTCTTACGTTCTGCGGCTTGCTCTCAGTGGCGTTGCACCAACACCAAGCCATTACAAATATAACAAAACATTCCATTCAGCAGCGGATTTTCCGTAGGAAAATCCGGAAGTAGCCATTGAAGCAAACTGCTGTGTGTGCCCTGCATATGCAGGACACACCCCGAAAGCTTTTCAAATAGTTCAAAAATACAAATTTAGTTTTACGAACCAAGTTTTCGGGGTGTTATTTTTCCAGAGGGTGTAAGTCCCTTACGAGCGGACTGAAAACCCGAATCGTTAGCACGTGGCAAGGTGGTTTATCGTGAGGTATGCACTGAAGGAAGCCAATCGGCAAAATCCGGTACTGACGAACAGAAACGTCATATGAGGCAAGTTAAAGCGGATAAGCGTCCACAGCAACGTAACGTCCAAAGTTTACCAAAACTTTAATTTGTAGATGGCGCAGGGATTGGAGGAAGGAAAAAGCATTTACCAGGGGAGGTCTTGGCGATTACGAGTTAATCAAGTCAAGAAGTCAGCAGAGGTCATAGTACTTGAAGGCAAACGAGATGCGAATAGATACCGCATAGGACTCACAAACAGGGAAGGACTGAACGTAAATCTCCAAGAAATTCGATTAGGAAAGTTATCTTAGCCTAGTCTTAAAGTAAATTATGGATAGCTCAAAAGGTGCAAAGAGCTTTTGATTGATGATTTACGAACCGCCAAGTACGTGGCCCGTACGCTTGGTGGTGTGAGAGGCTCTCCCTGCTAGTTTCTAGCAGGGCAGTCTACTCGATTAGCAAATCGTTTAGTTCTTTAATAATCTAATTACAGCTCTTTTTTCACCAGACGTTACGTTTACGAAATAGACTCCAGTTGGCTCGTTTAGGTAGAGTTTTAATGTTTTTTCATTATCAAAAGACATCGAACTAAATGTTCTTCCAGTAATATCGGAAATTGAAATCTCAACAGATTCGTAAACTGAACCTAGATCAATTGAGAAAATACCATTTGTTGGATTTGGATAAACTAAAAATCCTCCACCAAAATCATTTTCAATAATTCCTAAGGTTGATATAACATATGTTTGAATATAATAATCACCAGGATAAGGTAAACAACCAGGGTCGAAAGCAGTTCCACTGGCGTATTCGCCTCCACAGTTCAAAGAATTTTCCAAATGCCATCCTCCAAAAACCGGCTCCATACCTGTAAAAGGATCGATGTAACAGTTTTGACCCGGAAGGACAGACAATTCAAGAGTGTAAACCTGCCCGGAGGTAATGTTTGCAGGTGTTGAGAAATTAATTTGATACATACTTAATGCAGAACCTGTTGGAATTGTAAAATTTTCAGTAGTCAGCACAGTACCTGTACAAGTACCGTCGTAAATTTTTGCTGTACAATTCATAATATTAGTCTCAGTACAAACTCTAGCTGATAAACCAGCCTTAACGCTCGTAAGATTGCCACTTATTCCGGCTGTAAATGATTGCGCAAGGGTTTGGGTTTCAGATAAACCAGTGTATGACATACAATTACCAGTAATACCGGTGAAATCAACATCTAATGTTTGAGCATTTGAATTCATCAATAATAAACTTAATGTGATCGTTAAATAATTTCTAGATTTTTTCATGTTTTAATTTTTAAATGTTTGCTAACGTCAGACTGTGAAAAAACTCACAATCTTTTTAACAAAAATAGTAAAAAACT
>NZ_CALBSN010000058.1 GCF_937967675.1 uncultured Flavobacterium sp.
CTTATAATTTATGTGGAATGAAAGGATAATTTTCTTGTTCGTACACTACGTCATACAACTGTTGTGCTTCTGGGAATGGAGATTCTTCAGCGAATTTTTCACATTCAGCAACTAAATCAGCTACTCTTTGATCGATTGCTTCGATTTCAACATCTGTAGCATAACCGTTTTCTTTGATAATATCTAAAACTTGAGTAATTGGGTCGATTTTTTTATATTCTTCCACTTCCTCTTTCGTTCTATATAATTGTGCATCAGACATTGAGTGCCCTCTGTAACGGTAAGTTTTCATTTCTAAGAAAGTTGGTCCGTCTCCACGGCGAGCTCTTTCCATTGCTTCGTGCATTGCTTCAGCCACCTTAACTGGATTCATTCCATCAACTGGCCCACAAGGCATTTCATAACCTAAACCAAGTTTCCAAATATCAGTATGATTAGCCGTTCTTTCAACAGAAGTTCCCATAGCATATCCATTATTTTCACAGATAAAAACTACTGGTAATTTCCAATTCATAGCCATGTTAAAGGCTTCATGTAAAGAACCTTGACGTGCAGCACCATCACCAAAATAAGTCAACGTAACACCACCTGTTTCAAAATATTTATCTGCAAAAGCCATACCAGCACCTACTGGAATTTGTGCTCCAACGATACCATGTCCTCCATAGAAACCATGTTCTTTAGAGAAAATATGCATCGATCCACCCATACCTTTAGAAGTACCTGTAGCTTTTCCGTACAATTCTGCCATAACTCTTCTTGGATCTACACCCATTCCAATTGGCTGAACGTGATTACGATAAGCGGTAATCATTTTATCTTTAGACAAGTCCATTGCATGTAAAGCTCCAGCTAAAACTGCTTCTTGACCATTGTATAAATGCAAAAATCCTCTAACTTTTTGTTGGATATAAACAGCAGCAAGTTTATCTTCAAACTTTCTCCAAAATAGCATATCCTCATACCATTTTAGGTAAACTTCTCTTGTAATTGGTTTCATTTTTAGTTTGTTTTTTAATACAATTGAACTGCAAACAATATAACATAATCATTCGCAATTTTACGAACAGCAAAAATACTACATAGAACCTGATTGAAAAAATTAAATTCTACGATTTTTGTATTTTTTATAACAAAATCGATAAAAAAAGTTACGAAATCGTTATAGATGATTCTTGTCGAAAACTAATGGTAAGATATTTTTTAGCGAATCTGATTTATAAATATCCCCTTTTGCTCCCATAAAGAAAATTGCAATTGGTGCATCTTGTTTGAATTCGTACTCAGCGATTGCTTGTCTACAGCTTCCACAGGGCGGAATTGGTTCTTCCAAATCTCTGTCTTGAGGTGAAGCTGTGATGAACATTTTTACAATTTTAGCGTTTGGAAAAGTTGAACCCGCATAAAAAATAGCCACACGTTCCGCACACAAACCTGAAGGATAAGCTGCATTTTCTTGATTAGAGCCTTGAATTACGATTCCATTATCAAGAAGAATTGCAGCGCCCACTGTAAATTTAGAATATGGCGCATAAGCTTTACTTCTAGCTTCAAATGCTTGAAACATTAAACTTGTCTCTTCTTGTGACAACTCTTCTTTTGTAAGTACCGAAATGGTCGTGCTTATTGAAATTTGTTTCATATGTAAGGAAAAAAAATCCAAATTCTAAATTGAGAATTTGGATATCTTGATTAAATTATTTTTATAAATTTATAGTTCATCATATTTATCACCAAAATTGAAAGTAAGTGAAAAACGTAGTGTATTTTCTAATGGATTTTTTACAGTAGAAGTTGAGAATAAATAAGAAACATCAATTTTTACTATATTATATTTAAATCCAGAACCTAAAGTAAAATATTTTCTGGCACCTTTTAACTTATTCTCATTAAAATACCCCATTCGCAATGCAAATGAATCTTGATACCAATATTCAGCACCTAAAGCATAAGTAAATTCTTTTAATTCTTCAGAAAATCCATCTGGAGCATCACCGAAAGACTTAAAAATACCTTTTACCCAAGGAATAGCTCTGTAGTTTCTATCAGCCAATGCATAATCGGAATTATCAACATCACCATCACCATCTTCATCACCAACCTTAGGTGGTGTAGGAACCATAAGTTTTGTAACTTCTGCGCTAACTCCAACTTTATTATATTCATCAAAAATAAAATCAAAACCTCCACCTAATCTCATATTAGCTGGCATAAAATTATCATTTAAATCATCATTATCATAACTAATTTTCGGTCCCATATTTTGAAAATTGAAACCCGCTCTCCATCTACCATTAAAATCATCATATGCGATTTCCTCTGATTGATAATATCCTGCAATATCTACTGCAAAAGTTGTTGCTGAACTTGCATCTGTATTTTCATCAGCTATTTTAAGTGCTGAACGAACATATTTACCACCAACTGCCATTGAAAAACGATCACTTAACTTTAATGAGTAAGATCCATCTAATACCAATTCATTTGGATTAACCACTCTCGGAATCTCTCCAGGATCTCCGGTTCTTCTTAACTCAATATCCCCTAAACCAAAAAAACGAAAAGAACCAGAAAACGCACTTCTTTCATTTATTCTGTTGTAATAAGTTAATTGACCTAAAGAAATATCATTAGCTATACTTGTTAAATAAGGAGTATAACTAAGTGAAAAACCTTGTTTATCAAGTGAGAAAGCGTATTTCGCAGGGTTATATTGTTGTGAAAAAGCATCTGCTGAAGTTGCAACCCCCATATCTGCCATACCTGCAGATCTAGCGTCAGCAGCAATTAACAAGAATGGCACCCCTGTAGTTATAACACGGTCTTGAGCTTTTGTATATTGAACAGCTAATGAAAGTATTAATAATAGCGCAATTTTTTTCATTGTCTTAAAGAAATTAATTTCACAAATATAGTATTTTATTATAGTATTACAAGTTTCTCATATTTTTCAACAGACTTACCTGTTGATGTAGATCTTACTTTTAGTTTATAAACATAAACTCCTTTTCCAATTTTATCTCCAAAATCATCTCTACCATCCCAAACAATATCTCTACATAAAAAACCATCTGTGGTTACTTGCTGATTAATTGTTTTGACGAGTTTACCAGAAACAGTTAAAATCTGAACTTGAACATCTAAGGGCTCAAAGGGCATATTATGATTAAACCAAAATTCAGTGTAACTAACGAATGGATTTGGATAATTTAGTACATGCTCAATTTTCAAACCATCATCAGAGCATACTGCATTAAACTGAATTTCAGCTGTAACCAAATTATTATACACATCCCATGCTTTTACTAAAATAGTATGCAATCCGGGCGATAAATCACGGAATGGAAATCTTAAAAATCCTTTAGTATAATCATCGTTTTCCGTTTCATAATAATCGTTCAAAACAAAAGGATTAGATTCATCACCATCTAAAATTGCCACAATATCATGCCCTATTCCACTTGCCGTATTAATACCATTTTCATCCTCAAGATAAGCAAGCAAAATTGGCGAACAATTTGTTATTCCTCCTGAAACAAATCCTTCATCATTCATATGAAGTCTGACTCTTGGTGGATTCGTATCAGTTGCAGCATTTACGTTAACACCTCCAATTTGGATTGTTTGATCATACCCCGTTTGATCTTCCAAGTTAGTAGAGTTGCGTTTGGCATAAAAACTGATTTTACCATTTCCAACTGGAATTCTAATATCTTGTGGAACTACAAAACTAAAATCAAAAAGTCCATTTGTTACGGTAGCATTACCTCTAAAGATTGTTTCTCCTAAAGTGGTAAAATTCATTTTTATTAATTGTCCTGCAGAGAAAAAATTCCCCATAATATTTATTCCTCCTGGGCTTGGCGCTACAACACCATTATTTGCTAAAGTGCTTCTATCCATCTCTTTATCAAAAATTTGAACTGCTAAATCACCATTATAATTTGATAATAATAAATCATTTTCATCTCTTACTTCACCTGATATTTTGATTAAACTTAATGCCTGAAGCGCAGGCAAAGTTTGTCCTACAGGCACATCATTAACACTTGTAAGTACTATTTTTGATTTAGGTATTGCCAATTTTAATGCCGGATCTCCAATAAAAAAAACAACTCTTCTATTATCTGAACTTGTATTTAACTTTGTTAAACGTAAAGCCTCAGCTATAGTAGGATAATCATTTGAACCAAAAGCGTATAAATCTTCACTAAATAAATTATTCATTACAAATCCAGTTGTAACTCCAATTTGACGTGTAGTTGCAATTAATCCAATAGCTCCACCACTTTTATTCCAATACATATATTCTCCACCAGTAAATCGATTTGGATCATCAAAACGTGTAAACTCACAAGTTATTGTAATAAACAAGGGATATCTGTATCGATTTGATAAATTTTGCGCATCTAATTTTTCAAACAAACGCTCCCTTGCTAATGCTTCTTCATTACCATGTCCGAAATAATTAAAAACCAAAGCTCCTTTTTCTAAAGTACTTAAAAATTCATTTTTTGCTTGTGGATAACGTTCACCACCTGCTGCTACTTGTTGCGAATAGGAATCAGAGTGTATTTTTTTAACATTAACAAAAGGTTTTTGATCAGTAAGAACATCGGCTAAATTATCCAAACCAAATTGCAATGTAGCATCGGTTTCATTATCAGCATCATCAGAATAGATAACATAATTATTTCTCCATCTTCCATACGATTTTTCATCATTATATTCGATTACTTTATCCACCATTTCTTTTGCTTGACTTATGCTAGAAACTAACATTCTCCCAACCGCAATGTCTATACCATCAAGACCGTCTAACATTTGTCCTTCACCAGAATCCATTAATCCATAGAAATCATCAGACATAAAACTAGAATACAAAGACATATTAGACACATTATTTACTTCAGAAGCTAAAGTGTTAAAGCCATGAAATACAGGAACAATGTTAGTGTTATTAAAAATTCTATCTTTATAATCATACGAAGCATCACCAAAAAGATTAACATATTTAACTCTTTTATCAGAACTTGAGGCATTCCAATAGACATATTTAATAAAATTACGTATCGCAGCAATATCTTGTTTGCCTGAAGAAAACTCTTGATAAATCTTCTCCAATTCAACAACTCGAACACTTAATCCTGAATTATTTCTATGAAAATCAGCTAATCGCTCCGCTTGAGCTACTAAAAATCGTGGTGTAATTATCAAATAATCTATGTCTTGAAAAACACCCTGATTATTATTAAAAATAGTTCCCTTTAAGTTTTGATTTTGAACAAGACTGCTACTTTCTTTCAATGGCGAATAGGTGTCAGACAAATCAACAGCAATATATTTTCTTTGCGTTCCAAGATTAACTCTAAAAATAAAGTTTGAACCTAATGTATTTCTATAAGTAACCGCATTAAAAACATCTGTCACATCCCATACTTGAGAAATTGTTGATGCATTACTTATTGTATATTCACCTACACCAATATTGCTTAATTCATCATTGTTAAAAAAAACAAATTGCTTTCCATAACCCGTAAGATTTCGTTTTGATTTTATACGAATAAAATCTAAATAACCATTTGAATTAGGAACCCCGCCGTTATCATAAGTTAACCTGACGTTTACATCATTAGATGTAACTACTAAATTACCAGATATTGCAGACTCATATGCTTCAATTCCATTAAAAGCAATTAATTCAGGAAAATTTAAACTCCCAACATCTTGATTGTTAATTTTAAAATTAAACGAGGAACTACCAAATGATTTTGATGCGGTGTTGATGTAGAAATTTAAAGGAAAACTTGTGTCTAAATTAGGAATGGTAAAGTCAAATTCTTGATCATTTGTAATGTTGAATTGCTCACCAAACCACCTTCTTCCCACCTTACCAATATTTACCAAATCTTTTTCATAATATAAAACATCGTCAAATTTTGAAAAAGAAAGTGAAGGAACTCCTGTAGGTTCAACTGCATTTTGTATTCTTTTTCCTTGACCTCCAGTACTTGTTACATAATAATAAGACTTATCTGAAAACAAATTAACCGAAGTTAAACTTTCAGAATTCCAAGTATCTACCCCTTCAGCATAAAATAAAATATAATCATTATTATCAAAGACACCATCTTCTTCACCCACAAATTGTATTGCATTTTCAACTAAATCATCAGGAAAAGAAACAGAATTATCCAAAGGCAACATTCGTCCTCCATTTCCAAATATTTTAATGTTTTTAGGATTTACATTAACGTTAAAACCTAAACTTTGCAAAAAAGACTTTGAAATTTTATAAATCCCAGATTTTTGAATGTAAAACCGATACCAACTCCCTGAAGTTAAAACAGAATTAGAAATAGTTTGAACCGAATTATTTACTCTATTTGAAGTTGAATTTCTATAACTATACGAAAATGATAGAATTTTTTTAAACTCTTCTCCTTGTTTTATTATAGGACTAATAGTGATTAACCCTTTGTTTTGATTCCTAGCTCTTACAACTTGAAGCGAAGCATTAAGTTTATTTGGTATTTCAGATTTTTTTAAATCATAAAGTTCAGAATCTGAAATTGTTTGCATTACAACATTAGTAATTTTCAAACTATTAACATCTATTTCATTTTCAAGATTTAATGTTTTTTTGTATTGAATTTTCATCAAAGAAAAATTAAAATCAAAAAAATGATAATCAAATTGAGGAACATTTACAGTGCTTTCACCTATTTTATATTGAACATTTGAATTCCAATCAATAACAACATTTTCCGTATGCTGACTGAAAGCAAACGAATTTAAAAAAATCACTATAAATAATATTGTTTTTTTCATATAGCTGTAAAACGTCATAAAGGTGTATATATTACAAAGAGAAAAAAAATATTTATTTTATTCTAATTTTTAATAATAAATCTTAAGCTATTGCGTTAGTATTAAAACAATTTTAAGGTTAGTTTATTTTTTTTTTACAAAATTTCAAAAACATGTTGCATTTTAATTCATTATTATTATCTTGCGACACTAAATTTATTACCTACTAAAGTATGAAAATTAAGAGAATTATGGCTTTAAAAGTGCTTGCAGTTTTAGCACTTACATTAGGTTTTACAGGTTGTAGCAAAAAAGGTAGCACTAAAGGCGGATCTTCTGCTACAGGTTGGAAAATCAATGACAAGAAAGGTGGATTCCAATTTAACGACAAGTTCAAGCAACAAGAAACTCCTCCAGGTATGATTTCCATCGAAGGTGGAACTTTTACAATGGGAAAAGTACAAGATGATGTAATGCATGATTGGAATAATTCGCCAAACCAGCAACATGTACAATCTTTCTTTATGGACGAAACTGAGGTTACGAACAAAATGTATTCTGAATATTTATTTTGGGTAAAAACAGTTTTTCCACCAACTGAAGAAAACTATAAACACATTTACAACGGCGCGATTCCAGATACTTTGGTATGGAGAAATCGTTTAGGCTACAACGAAACAATGACTAACAACTACTTAAGACACCCTGCATATGCAGACTATCCTGTTGTTGGAGTAAATTGGATTCAAGCTGTAGAATTTAGCAAATGGAGAACTGATCGTGTAAATGAAAACATTTTAGAGCGTGAAGGTTATCTAAAAAAAGACAATAAAATTAAACTTGGTTCCGATGTAACCGCGGAAAATTCATTCAGTACTGAAACCTATATAAACACTCCTTCAAAAGCTTTCGGTGGTAATGAAGAAGTTGTTTTGAAAAAAGAAATGGGTAAAGGAAGAAGACAAGCATCTGATACTGCAAAGAACGTTTATGCTCAAAGAAGTTCTGGGTTAATTTTACCTGAATATAGACTACCAACTGAAGCAGAATGGGAATATGCAGCTACAGCTTTAGTCGGAAATAGAGAATACAATATTTACAAAGGGCAAAAGAAATATCCATGGAGCGGTCAATATACACGTTCTTCAAAAAGACAATACAGAGGAGATCAATTAGCCAACTTTAAACAAGGTAAAGGGGATTACGGTGGAATTGCAGGATGGTCTGATGACGGTGCTGATATCACAAATAAAGTAAAAAGTTATGCACCTAATGATTTTGGATTATATGACATGGCTGGAAACGTTGCGGAATGGGTTCAAGACGTTTACAGACCTTTAGTAGATGATGAAGCAAATGATTTCAATTACTTCAGAGGTAACGTTTACACAAAAAATAAAATAGGTGAAGATGGTGCAGTTGAATTAGTAACATCTGACAACATCAAATACGACACTTTGAGTAATGGTAAAATCATGGCTAGAAATTTCCCTGGTCAAATTGCTCAAGTTCCTGTTGATGAAAACGAAACTTATTTAAGAACTCAATTTTCAACTTCAGATAACAGAAATTACAGAGATGGTGATAGACAATCAACTAGATTTTATAAATTTGGTAATTCTGAAGAAGGTTCTGACACTGACAGCAAAAGAATGTATGAATCTCCTAAACATTCTATTACAGCTGACAGTTTAGGCAAAATGAATAAAAAATATGATAAGTCTGACAAAAGAACAACTTTAGTAGATGATAATGTTAGAGTATACAAAGGTGGTTCATGGAGAGATAGAGCTTATTGGTTGGATCCAGCATCAAGAAGATTCTTCCCTCAAGATATGGCTACAGATTACATCGGATTTAGATGTGCGATGTCTAAAGTAGGACCTAAATCTAAAAAGAAAACTCCAAGAGGAAATCCAAAAAAATAATTTTCATACAAAATACTTTGAAAGCCCTTTCTATTGAAAGGGCTTTTTTTTATCTTCGTTCCAACAAATAATAGAACATGACAACCATAAATACACTTCATTCTTTATTTCTAAAATATCCAGTAGTTTCTACGGATACTAGAAAAATAGCACCTAATAGCATTTTCTTTGCTTTAAGAGGAGAAAATTTCGATGCCAACACTTTTACAAAAGAAGCATTAGAAAAAGGAGCAAAATATGTTGTAATTGACAATAAAGACTATTTCATTGACGAACGCACTTTACTAGTAGAAAACTCATTGGTTGCATTACAAGAACTTGCAAAATTTCATAGATTATATTTAGGGTTGCCAATTATAGCCTTAACCGGAAGCAATGGAAAAACCACGACAAAAGAGCTTATTCATTTTGTTCTATCAAAAAAATACAACACTCTTGCCACCACTGGAAATTTAAACAATCATATAGGAGTTCCATTAACTCTATTAAGATTCACAAAAGATACAGAAATTGGAATAGTGGAAATGGGGGCAAATCATCAAAAAGAAATTGAATTTTTATGTAAAATTGCTCAACCTGACTATGGCTATATAACAAATTTTGGAAAAGCACATCTAGAAGGTTTTGGAGGTGTCGAAGGTGTAATTAAAGGCAAGAGTGAAATGTATGATTATCTAAAAAACAATAACAAATTAATATTTGTTAATTTAGATGACACGATTCAAAATCAAAAAACGGAAAATTTAAAAAGATTTAGCTTTACGGTGAATGCTTCACAAGCAGATGTGAAAATCACAGGTGTGGAAGCAAATCCAATGGTAAAAATTGCATACAATAATTTAACCATTAACTCTCAATTAATTGGAATTTACAATGCAAACAACATCAACGCTGCTATTACTATAGGAAATTATTTCAAAGTTTCTGATGAATTAATTAAAGAAGCAATTGAAAACTACATTCCAGAAAACAACCGTTCTCAATTAATACTAAAAAATGGAAATGAAATAATTTTAGATGCTTACAATGCTAATCCAAGTAGTATGGCTGCTGCAATTACAAATTTTATTCAATTAGAAAAAAAGAACAAAATTGCTATTCTTGGCGACATGTTTGAATTAGGTAATGAAAGCCTTTTAGAGCACAAAAAAATTATTGCATTATTAGAAAACGAAACATCGATATCTACTTACTTTATTGGAAAAGATTTCTTCAAAAATCAAATTCACAATACACATATGAGTTTCTTCGAAGATTTTGAATCTTTTTCAGTTTTTTTAAAGACAAATCTTCCAAACAACAATTTACTTCTAATAAAAGGATCGAGAGGAATGGCATTAGAAAAAACTTTGGATTTGATATAAAAAAAAGCACTTCAAATGAAGTGCTTTTTTGTGGGCGATGAGGGGTTCGAACCCCCGACCCCCTCGGTGTAAACGAGGTGCTCTGAACCAGCTGAGCTAATCGCCCCAATAAATTGCTTTACTATTACCGTATTGCGAGTGCAAATATACAAGGATTATTTGTATCTGCAAGTGTTTTTGAAAAAAAATTACACAATTTCTGCCACCACAAAAGTACTTCCACCTATGTAAATAAAATCAGAATCTTTCGCTGAATTAACCGCTTCACCATAAGCTTCTGATACCGAATTAAATACTTCCCCGAACAAACTAAAATCAATTGCTTTTTGTTTTAAAATTTCAGCCTCTAATCCGCGAGGAACATTGGGTTTACAGAAATAATAATTCGCATTTTTTGGAAATAAAGGTAAAATCGAATCTAAATCCTTGTCATTTACCACCCCTAAAACAATATGAAGCGTTTCAAATTGATGCTTTTGAATTTGATTCAACACTATTTTTAATCCGTGACTATTGTGAGCCGTGTCGAAAACTGTAAGCGGTTTTTGTTTTAAAATTTGCCATCTACCAAGTAATCCTGTATTTTGAATTACATTTTTCAATCCTAACTTAATATGATTTTCCTCTATTTTAAATTGTGATTGTAATAATTTGATGGCTTGAAGAACTGTTTTCTTATTATGAACCTGATAATCTCCTAACAAAGCACATTCGTAAGTAACTTCCAAATTATCCTGAGCAAAATATATCGGTGCACTTTCTAATTTCGCTTTAGCAATAAAAACTGGTTTTGTTTCTTCCGAATATTCGCCAACTACAACAGGTACATTTGATTTGATAATTCCTGCTTTTTCTGTAGCAATTTTTGGTAACGTATCTCCCAAAAACTGAGTATGATCAAAACCTATGTTTGTAATTACAGAAACTAATGGCGTAATAACATTGGTAGAATCTAATCTACCTCCCATTCCTACTTCAATCACTGCTACATCAACTTGTTCTTTGGCAAAATATTCAAAGGCTAAACCAACCGTCATTTCAAAAAAGCTTAATTGATTGTCTTTGAAAAACGATTTATTTTGAGCTACAAAATCAACCACAAAATCTTCGGAAATCATTTCGCCATTAATGCGAATACGTTCTCGAAAATCTTTTAAATGAGGCGAAGTGTACAAACCTACTTTACATCCAGCTTCTTGAAGAATCGAAGCAATCATGGATGATGTTGAACCTTTTCCATTGGTTCCAGCTACGTGAATTGATTTGAATTTTGTTTCAGGATGTTGCAAATGTTCTACCAACAATAAAGTATTGGTCAAATCTTTTTTATAGGCTGAAGCACCTTGCATTTGAAACATTGGTAACTGGTTAAACAACCATGCTGTAGTTTCTTGATACGTCATTTTGAATGGGATAATAAGAAATTATTCTCCTACTTGGAAATTCACAACCACAAAACCAATTTGAGTTTCGGGTGCATTAGCATCGGGTTGCCATTTGAAAGTTTTGGCCGTTTCTAATGCTGGATTTACTAAACAAGGATTGGTATTTGTAGTTCCTTGAGAACGTTCTGCTTTTATAACATTTCCTTGACGATTAACCCAAATTTTAACTACAACCTTTCCAGATTCATTACAATCTTGTACTCTTTTACTATTACCTGATAATTTTCTTCCAGCTAATCCCCAACCTGTTCCTTTTCCAGTTCCAATTCCATCACCAGAACCATTACCGTAAAAACTATTAGCATACAAGCTACCATTAGGATTTCCTTTATCGCCACCTTCATCATCATCTCCATGACCTGATTGTGTTGTACCGTCTTGTTTTGGACCTTTAATAATGCTATTCAAAGCACTGTTGCTAGGTTTTACAGGTTTGGTCTCTGTTGGTTTTACAACAGGCTTGTTTTCTGAAGGTTGTACAACTGGTTTTTTTACTTCTTTTTTAGGTAAAGTAACTGGAGCTTCATCATCTTGGGTCAAAACATCATCCTCCTCAGCTGGAACTGGTTCCGACTTTGCTTGGTCAGGCGACATTTGCACGGGTTCTGTTGGTTGTATTTCACCACTACCCGTATCGCTAGTTCCAAAGTTAACAGCAATTCCGTTTTCTGGTGGCGGATCCATGTAGGTTAATCCGAAAATAGTAAACAACAGAAATAGTATCACAAAAATAACCGAAGTTATTGTGAATGATTTTTTCTCCTCTGGTGTTTCTAAAAATTTCATGACTTAACTATTTAGGATTAACCGCAATAACCATTTTTATTTGATTACGATATGCAATTTCCATAACCTTAACCACTTTTTCATGTGGAACCGATTTTTCAGCACGCAAAACGATTGCCTTATTTTCAGAATTAGCAAATAAAGCCAATAATTGTTTTTCTAAATCGGCTTCGTTCACTTTGTCTTTATCTATAAAAAAGTTCAAATCCTTATCAATACTAACCGATGTACTTTTATTACTATCTGTTTTACCTTTAGCTTTCGGCAAAACGATATCTAATGCATTTGTAGTTACCATAGTAGAAGTTAGCATGAAAAAGATAAGCAACAAGAACACAATGTCGGTCATTGACGACATATTGAATTCTGTTGAAACTTTATTTCTTGTTTTACCTAACTTCATTATACTGGCTCGTTTAATAAATCTAAGAAATCAACTGCATTGGCTTCCATTTGGTTTACTACTTTATTGGTTTTTACAACTAAATGGTTATACCCAACATAAGCAATAATACCAACAACTAATCCAACAACTGTAGTGGTCATAGCCGTGTAAATACCTTCCGCTAAAACACCTACTTCAATTTGACCACCACCACTTGCCATTTCATGGAAAGCAAGAATCATACCAACAACGGTACCAAGGAAACCAACCATTGGTCCAGCTCCTGAAATGGTAGCCAACATACTGGTATTTTTCTCTAATTTATATAACTCTAAGTTACCTGCATTTTCAATTGCTGTATTGATGTCTTCTAAAGGTTTTCCAATACGAGATATTCCTTTTTCAATTAATCGTGCCACAGGCGAATTGGTTTGCGCGCATAACATTTTTGCAGCATCTAGCTTACCTGACATAATATTCATTTTGATATTATTCATAAAACTAGCATCGATTTTTGACGCTTTATTAATTGCCATCAAACGTTCGAAATACAAAAACAACGCAAAGAAAAGTTGAAGGAATAAAACAATCATAATAATTTGACCACCAATACCTCCACTAGTAAGCAAACTCCAGATTGATAATGTTTTTTCTGTTACTTGTTCGTCTGCTAGTACTTGACTAGCAACCGCTAAACTATCCGTTTGAAGAAATAAACTCATATTATTATATATCTAATTTGTAATTAAAACGCAGTTTAAAATTAATTATTGTTATCTAATATAATGTTCAATAAACAAGAAAGTTAATGCTCCTGCTATAAAACCTGCAAAAGCCAACCAAGTTATTTTTTTAAGATACCAAATGAAATCGATTTTTTCCATACCCATAGCAGCAACACCCGCTGCAGAGCCGATAATTAACATACTTCCTCCAGTTCCTGCAGAATAAGCAATAAAATGCCAAATTGGATGATCCATTTCAAACGTGTACATTCCCATAGAAGCAGCTACTAATGGAACATTATCAATTACAGCGGATAAGGCACCTAGTAAAATAATTACTACATCCATGCTAGGGATTGCATTAGAAATACTTTCTGCCGCGTATCTTAAAGTTCCTACTTCTTGTCCATTTATAGAACCAAATACTAAACTTTCAAGAGCTGCAACAGCCATTAGGATTCCTAAGAAAAATAGTATACTAGAAATCTCTATTCTAGACAACGCTTTATTAGCTGAATATAAATGCTTTCTACTTTTGTCAAAATTATCTTCTGGATGAATATATTCAGAAACCATCCAAACTACAGCTAAACTTAACATCATTCCTACATAAGGAGGTAAATGTGTTAATGTTTTAAAGATAGGAACGAAAACTATTGCTCCTAAACCTAACCAAAGCATTGTTTTGCTACTTAACAAACGTTCTCTTTCTTCATGAGATTTTTCGTCAATTTCAATTTGTCCCTTAAAAATTTTCATTCTAGAAGCCAACGCGTAAGGAACTATGAAGCATAAAGTGGCAGGAATTACAATATATTCAGACAATCCTCCAGCAGAAACTTTTTTAGCAATCCAAAGCATTGTTGTGGTTACATCCCCTATTGGTGACCAAGCCCCACCAGCATTTGTTGCTATAACTATTAAAGATGCATACCATATACGTTCTTCTCTATCTTGAATTAATTTTCTTAATAATGATATTAAAACAATAGTAGCCGTAAGATTATCGATAACTGCCGACAATAAAAAACCTACAACACCTGTTATCCATAAAAGCTTTATCTTACTTCTTGTTTTAATCATTTCTTTTAAAACATCAAAACCTCTATGTAAATCAATAAGCTCTACAATTGTCATTGCTCCAATTAGAAAAATTAAAATTTCAGCAACCTTTCCTATATGATGTAAAAGTAATCCTTCGAAACCATGCTCTTGTTGATGTAAATCTCCAGAATTTACATTAAAAACGTTTCCATAACCATCAATTACTGAAAACCAACCTTTATGAAACCCAATTGATAATAAAGCCCACATTAAAGCCGCCATTAATAGCGCTGGAACTGTTTTGTCTAATTTTAAAGGATGTTCAAGAGTTATAGATAAATAACCTATAACAAACAGAAGTATTAATATTGCTTCCATAATATAAAATTTTATACGAGTTGTTTAAGAGCAATTTCAAAAGCAGTAGCACTAATATTCTTTTTATCAGAATTGATAGCATGAGCATTTTGAATTGCATTTTTGATTCTATTTGAAGTATCTGAGAAAATAGCTTCATCTGTCATTTGTACTTTTTTCTCCATGAAATAAGCAAAAACTCTAGCCATTCCACAGTTAGCAATGAAGTCAGGAATTAAGCTTACTTTTTTATCTGTTTCTTCCATAATTGGACCAAAGAAGATTTCTTTATCAGCAAACGGAACATTGGCACCACTTGAAATCACTTCTAATCCAGAAGCTACCATTTTATCAACTTGTTCTTTTGTAACCAATCTGGATGCTGCACAAGGCGCAAAAACCTGAGCTCCAATTGACCAAATTTTATCATTGATCTCAGCAAAAGGTATCATATTATCGGCCACCAATTTGTTTCCATCTTTTTTAAGGAATAAATCTCTAATTTCTTCGAATGAAAATCCATTCTCATTAATAACACCACCATCTCTATCAATGATTCCAACCACTTTTGCTCCCATTTGAGCTAAATAAAAAGCAGCTGCCGAACCTACGTTTCCAAAACCTTGAACTATAGCCTTTTTACCAACAATTGTTCCTCCATAAATGTCATAATAATGACGCGCCGCTTCGGCAACACCATAACCCGTTATCATATCGGCTATTGTATATTTTCTATTAACATCTGGAGAGAAATTTGGGTTTTCAATAACTTTAATAACTCCTTGACGTAATTGTCCAATTCTGTTGATTTTATCAGCTTCTGTTGGTTTAAAGTGACCATTAAAAACACCTTCTTGCGGATGCCAAACACCGCAATCTTCAGTCATAGGAATAACCTCATGAATCTCATCCACATTTAAATCACCACCAGTTCCGTAATAATTCTTCAATAATGGAGAAACGGCTTTATACCATCTTTCTAAAACTCCTTTTTTTCTTGGATCGTTTGGGTCAAAATTAATTCCTGATTTAGCACCACCAATTGCTGGTCCTGAAACTGAAAACTTAACCTCCATAGTCTTTGCCAATGAAAGCACTTCATTCATATCTAATCCCTTACGCATACGAGTTCCTCCTCCTGCAGCACCACCTCGTAACGAGTTGATTACCGTCCATCCTTCTGCCTCAGTTTCAGAGTCTTTCCAATTAAATACTATTTCTGGCTGTTTGTCTTCAAATTTCTTTAATAAATCTTTCATTGTGTTGATTAAATTTTTGTTATACAAATATACGGAATATGGCTTGAGAGCTAAAGTTTAAAAAGTTTTTTTTTTGAATAATTATTACTTTTTTAAATAAATTTTACCCGAAGAATGGTCATATGAAGCACCTGTTACAGAAGCTAAAACATTAATGTCATTTCTTAATCGTAAAACACCTAAAAATCCAAAAATCAGTGCTTCTTTAAATTGTATAGTTTTATCATCTGGAATTACCAACTCTGTTGTAGGTAAATAATTACGTAATCTCTCAATTAAAAATCGATTATAAGCGCCTCCTCCTGTTATAAATAATTTTGCATTTGGTTTTGAGCAAATATTTGCAATTTGAATAGCAATATGTTCTACAAAAGTGCAAAGTTTATCTTTTACATCAATTGAATACGAGTTCATTAAAGGAAAAATTTTCGCGTTTACAAATTCCATTCCCAATGATTTTGGATAAGGCAAAGCATAGAATTCCAAATCATTCAATTGTTGCAATAAATCTTGATTTATGTTTCCAGATTTTGCAAAATTCCCAGCATCGTCATACGGAAAGCCTAATTCATTTGCATAGGAATTTAAAACGGTATTCACAGGCGAAATATCAAACGCAATTCTGTTACCATTTTCATTAAAGGAAACATTCGAAAATCCACCTAAGTTCAAACAATAATCATATTCCGAAAAAAGTAGTTCATCACCAATTGGAACCAAAGGTGCACCTTGACCTCCTAATTGTACATCTTGAACTCTAAAATCACAAACAATTGTTTGATTCAACAAATCTTGAATCAAAGGAAGATTACCAATTTGAAGTGTAAATCCGTTCTGAGGTTGGTGCAAAATTGTATGACCATGACTACAAACAGCATCGATTTGGGTCAGCTGATGCTTGGAAATAAATTCAGAAATTATCGAAGCTAAAAGTTTTGTATAAGTGACATTCAATTCTTCTAATTCTGACTTTCTAAAATGAATCGCATTTTTCAATTTATTAATCCATTCTTCCGAATACGAAATGGTTTCGGATTGATAAATTTCAAACGTCCAACGACCTGAATTATTGAATTTTATGTACGCCAAATCGAC
>NZ_CALBSN010000059.1 GCF_937967675.1 uncultured Flavobacterium sp.
TTCGTCACAGAATCGTAAAAAATTACAAAGCCGACGCCGAAGGAATTTCGGAAGAAGATATTATTAAAAAACTTTTGTAAAGAAGTTTATGTTCGGTTTAGCAATTGATTTAAATAAACGTATGCATGGTTTAGATATTGCTAGATCAATTGCAATTTCATTGGTTGTGTTTTCACATAGTCTTTGGATTAGTGATTTTTTTCCTCCTTTAATTAGTTGGTTAATGCAATTGAGCGGAACAATTGGTGTAGAATTTTTTTTCATAATTAGCGGATTTTTAATTGGTAAAATCGTCCTTCGAATGCTTGAGAATGAGGATTTTTCTTTTTCAAGTGTTATAGCTTTTTTAAAGAGAAGATGGTTTAGGACATTGCCTAATTATTATTTAATTCTTTTTGTTAATCTTTTGCTATGGTATTTGTTTTATAATGAAATACCTGAGAAACTATACCTTTATTTTGTCTATTTACAAAATTTATCCTATAATGCTCCCGATTTTTATAGAATTTCATGGAGTTTAGCAGTTGAACAGTTTTGTTATATCATCGGACCTTGTACATTGTTGCTTCTAGTAAAAATATTTCCAAATGCAAATCGAAAACAGCTATTTTTAGGAATGAGTTTATTTATGATTGTGTTGTTTTTTGGTGTAAGACTATATTTCAATTTTACACATGAATTAACTTCATTAAATCAATGGAATGAATCATTACGAAAAGTAACTATTTACAGATTAGATGCTATTTATTTTGGATTTGTGCTTTTCTATTTGTATTCCAATAATTTTATTGCTTCGAAATGGAATTTAAATCTTTTTTTTATTGGGATTTTAGGAATTTTTACGCTTCACATATTAATTTTTGTCTTCGGAATTCAATATGAAAGGCATCAATTTTTTTTTAATGTTTTTTATTTGCCGCTGAATTCTATTTCAATTTGCTTGACGATTCCCTTTTTAGTTACAATTAAATTAAAGAATGTCTTTTTTTTAAAGTGCGTAGCCTTGTTGAGTGTTATCTCATATAGTGTCTATTTATTGCATTATACCGTTATTCTTCATACAATGAAGGTATTGTTTCCATCTGAAAATCTTCGTGGATTTTATCTTTTTGTATACACTTTTAGTTATTGGTTTTTAGTTCTTTTTCTATCTTATTTGCTTTATCGGTTTTTTGAAAAACCAATGACCAATCTCAGAGAAAAGAAAATGATAAATTGATAGAATACTAGCTTTTTTTTAAAGGTTTTGTCAAATTAATAAAACTTTGATTTTAAATTATGAATTATTCAATATATTTTTATTTTAATCGTTTTTATTGAAAAATAAATATCAAAATAGAATCTTTATAAATAATAATTCTTCTATTTAGGCTTTTTATTAAAAATTTTTAAATCTGATTAAGATTTATTAAATTTGTGCCACCAAAAAATACAACAAACACTAATTAACTTATTTTATAGTATGGCTTTAGCTAACGAAATGAATCTTTATAACGACTACATTAAAGAAATCGAAGAAAGAAAAGGTCAAGGGTTACACCCAAAACCAATTGATAGAGCTGATTTATTAAACGAAATCATTGCTCAAATCAAAGACACAAACAACGCAAATAGAGAAGATTGTTTGAAGTTTTTTATCTATAATACATTGCCAGGAACCACTCCTGCTGCGGGTGCAAAAGCAAAATTCTTGAAAGAAATTATTTTAGGTCAAGAAGCAGTAGCTGAAATCACTCCAACTTTCGCTTTTGAATTGTTATCTCACATGAAAGGTGGACCTTCAATAGAGGTTTTGTTAGATTTAGCTTTAGGAAATGATTCCAATATTGCAACTCAAGCAGCTGAAGTTTTAAAAACACAAGTTTATCTTTACGATGCAGACATGGCTCGTATCAAAGAGGCTTTTGAAAGTGGAAATGCAGTTGCAAAAGACATTTTAGAAAGTTACGCGAAAGCCGAATTCTTTACAAAACTTCCTGAAATTGCTGAAGAAATTAAAGTAGTAACCTTCATCGCTGGAGAAGGTGATATTTCAACCGACTTATTATCTCCAGGAAATCAAGCGCACTCGCGTTCGGATCGTGAATTACACGGAAAATGTATGATTACACCTCAAGCGCAAGAAGAAATCAAAGCTTTACAAGCGCAACATCCAGATAAATCAGTAATGTTAATTGCTGAAAAAGGTACAATGGGTGTAGGTTCTTCACGTATGTCGGGTGTAAATAACGTAGCGCTTTGGACAGGAAAACAAGCGAGTCCTTATGTGCCATTCGTAAATTTCGCTCCAATCGTAGGTGGAACTAACGGAATTTCTCCAATTTTCCTTACTACAGTTGACGTAACAGGTGGTATCGGAATCGATTTAAAAAACTGGGTTAAAAAGACAGATGCCAACGGAGAATTAGTTCGCGATGAAAATGGGGAACCAATTTTAGAACAAGTATATTCAGTTGCAACTGGAACGGTTTTAACTATCAATACTAGAACAAAAAAATTATACAATGGTGATAAAGAATTGATTGATATTTCAAGATCTTTTACACCACAAAAAATGGAATTTATCAAAGCAGGTGGTTCTTATGCTATCGTTTTTGGTAAAAAACTACAAACATTTGCTGCTAAAACTTTAGGAATCGATGCGCCACTTGTATATGCTCCGTCAAAAGAGATTCACAATGAAGGTCAAGGATTAACAGCAGTGGAGAAAATCTTCAACAAAAATGCTGTTGGAACTATTTCTAAACAAGTATTACACGCGGGTTCTGATGTTCGTGTTACTGTAAACATCGTAGGTTCGCAAGATACTACTGGTTTGATGACTGCTCAAGAATTAGAATCGATGGCAGCTACTGTGATTTCTCCAATTGTTGATGCAGCGTATCAATCAGGTTGTCACACAGCTTCGGTTTGGGACAAAAAAGCACAAGCTAATATCCCGAAATTAATGCAGTTCATGAATGATTTCGGATTGATTACAGCTCGTGACCCTAAAGGTGTTTATCATGCAATGACAGACGTAATTCATAAAGTATTAAATGATATTACAGTTGATGAGTGGGCTATCATTATTGGTGGTGACTCTCACACTAGAATGTCAAAAGGAGTAGCTTTCGGTGCGGATTCTGGAACTGTAGCTCTTGCTTTAGCAACCGGTGAAGCTTCAATGCCAATTCCGCAATCAGTAAAAGTGACTTTCAAAGGAAGTATGCCAGAATATATGGATTTCCGTGATGTAGTTCATGCTACTCAAGCTCAAATGTTACATCAATTTGGAGGTGAAAATGTGTTCCAAGGAAGAATTATTGAAGTTCATATTGGAACTTTAACTGCTGACCAAGCGTTTACATTCACCGATTGGACTGCTGAAATGAAAGCAAAAGCGTCTATTTGTATTTCAGAAGATGAAACGTTAATCGAGTCTTTAGAAATTGCGAAAGGAAGAATCCAAATCATGATTGATAAAGGCATGGACAACAAAAACCGTGTGCTTCAAGGATTAATCGATAAAGCTAACAAACGTATTGCAGAAATCCGTTCAGGTGAAAAACCAGCTTTACGTCCAGATGCAAATGCAAAATATTATGCTGAAGTGGTAGTAGATTTGGATCAAATTGCGGAACCAATGATTGCTGACCCAGATGTAAATAATAAAGATGTTTCTAAACGTTATACTCACGATACGATTCGTCCACTTTCTTTCTACGGAGGTGATAAAAAAGTAGATTTAGGATTCATCGGTTCTTGTATGGTTCACAAAGGAGATATGAAAATCTTAGCTCAGATGTTGAAAAACATCGAAAAACAACAAGGTAAAGTGGAATTTAAAGCGCCTTTAGTAGTTGCTCCTCCAACATACAACATCGTTGACGAATTAAAAGCAGAAGGTGATTGGGAAGTATTACAAAAATATTCTGGTTTCGAATTTGATGATAATGCGCCAAAAGCAGTAGCTCGTACAGAATACGAAAACATGTTGTACTTAGAGCGTCCAGGTTGTAACCTTTGTATGGGGAACCAAGAAAAAGCGTCTAAAGGAGATACGGTTATGGCAACTTCAACTCGTTTGTTCCAAGGTCGTGTTGTAGAAGACTCTGCAGAGAAAAAAGGAGAATCATTACTATCATCTACTCCTGTTGTAGTATTGTCAACTATTTTAGGAAGAACTCCTTCAATTGAAGAATACAAAAAAGCGGTAGAAGGAATCAACTTAACTAAGTTTGCTCCATCTCATAAATTATTAGTAGGATAATAATATCTAAAATATCAAATCAGAAAGCTCAAGTTTTACTTGGGCTTTTTTGTTTTTATCTGTTCAATTTTTTGTAAATTAGTGGGATTAAATAACAAACAAAATAAATTACTATGGCATTTGATATTGAAATGATTGAAAAAGTGTACGCCACCATGGCAGAACGAGTAGATAAAGCTCGTGATATAGTTGGGCGTCCATTGACTTTGTCGGAGAAAATTTTGTATTCGCATTTATGGGAAGGAATGCCAACGCAAGCCTTCACAAGAGGTAAAGATTATGTTGATTTTGCTCCCGATAGAGTGGCTTGTCAAGATGCAACAGCACAAATGGCATTATTGCAATTCATGCATGCTGGAAAAAAAACAGTTGCAGTTCCAACAACCGTTCACTGCGACCATTTAATTTTAGCAAAAAATGGGGCGAAACAAGATTTGGAGTTAGCCAATAAACAATCCAAAGAAGTTTTTGATTTCTTGTCATCAGTGTCAAACAAATACGGAATTGGATTTTGGAAACCTGGTTCGGGAATTATTCACCAAATCGTATTAGAGAATTATGCTTTTCCTGGAGGTTTGATGATTGGTACCGATTCGCACACCGTAAATGCAGGTGGTTTAGGAATGTTAGCCATCGGTGTTGGTGGTGCAGATGCAGTTGACGTAATGTCGGGCATGTCTTGGGAATTAAAATTTCCAAAATTAATTGGAGTTAAATTAACAGGTAAATTAAATGGTTGGACCGCTCCAAAAGACGTTATTTTAAAAGTTGCTGATATCTTAACCGTAAAAGGAGGAACTGGAGCTATTGTAGAATATTTCGGTGAAGGTGCGGAATCGATCTCATGTACCGGAAAAGGAACTATTTGCAACATGGGTGCCGAAATCGGAGCTACGACTTCAACCTTCGGTTATGATGATTCTATGAGAAGATATTTGGCAGCAACAGGTCGTCAAGATGTGGTAAATGCTGCGGATAAAGTAGCTTCTTATCTAACTGCTGATGCTGAAGTTTATGCGAATCCAGCACATTATTTCGACCAATTAATTGAAATCAATTTATCTGAATTAGAGCCACACATCAACGGACCTTTCACTCCAGATAGAGGAACGCCAGTTTCCAAAATGAAAGCCGAAGCCGAAGCAAATGGTTGGCCAATAAAAGTGGAATGGGGATTAATTGGTTCGTGTACCAATTCCTCTTACGAAGATATGTCGCGTGCTGCTTCCATTGTAAGGCAAGCCGTAGCTCACGGAATTTCGCCTAAAGCAGAATTTGGAATCAATCCAGGTTCGGAGCAAATTCGATATACGATTGAACGAGATGGAATCATTGCCGATTTCGAAAAGATGGGAACCAAAGTGTTTACCAATGCTTGCGGACCTTGTATTGGACAATGGGATAGAGAAGGAGCAGACAAACAAGAAAAAAATACCATTGTGCATTCGTTCAACCGAAACTTTTCAAAAAGAGCCGATGGAAATCCAAATACGCATGCTTTTGTAACTTCGCCAGAAATGGTAGCAGCGTTAGCAATTTCAGGATGTTTGGATTTTAATCCAATTACGGATACTTTGATAAATGATAAAGGAGAAGCAGTAAAATTGAATCCGCCTCTTGGAGATGAATTGCCAACCAAAGGTTTTGATGTAAGAGATCCAGGTTTTCAAGCGCCAGCAGCTGATGGTTCTAGCGTAGAAGTTGTAGTTTCTCCGACTTCAGACCGATTACAGCTATTAGCGCCTTTTGATGCTTGGGACGGGAAAAATATTACAGGCGCAAAATTGTTAATCAAGGTGTTCGGAAAATGTACTACTGATCATATTTCTATGGCTGGACCTTGGTTGCGTTTCCGTGGCCATTTAGATAATATTTCGAATAACATGTTAATTGGTGCAGAAAATGCATTCAATGGTAAAGCAAATTCAGTTAAAAATCAATTAACTGGAGCTTATGACGAAGTGCCAAAAGTACAAAGAGCATACAAAGCAGCTGGAATTCCATCTATTGTTGTAGGTGATCATAATTATGGAGAAGGTTCTTCACGTGAGCACGCGGCTATGGAACCACGTTTCTTAGGTGTAAAAGCAGTTTTGGTGAAATCATTCGCTCGTATTCACGAAACCAATTTGAAAAAACAAGGAATGCTAGCTTTAACCTTCGCGAACGAATCCGATTATGATAAAATTCAAGAAGACGATACAATTAATTTCCTAGATTTAACAGAGTTTGCACCAGGAAAACCATTATCATTAGAATTTGTTCATACAGATGGAACTAAAGATATTGTAATGGCAAATCATACCTACAATGAAGGTCAAATCGGATGGTTTGTAGCAGGTTCTGCTTTAAATTTAATTGCGGCTGGAAAAGCGTAAAAGCGTAGTTAACTTTATAAAAAAGCACAAGGGATAGAATTTTTCTATCCCTTGTGCTTTTTACAATTATTTTTTAAACAAAGTAGTGTTATTAGTGAATTTCTTGATTTCAATTTTAGGTTCACCAAATAATTCGATTTCAGATTTTCCTGAGGCTTCTAATTCAAAATTATTAGAAACATTAATTTCGCATTTCGCATTATTTTCAGCGGTTAAAATTAAGTTTGCAATTGTGAATTTTTTAGATTTTAATTCTGCACTATTGTCAAGTCTAATCTTTGCGCTTTTGGTATTTCCTTCAATTATAGCTTTACTTTTTTGATACATATCCAATTTAAGTTCTGGAGAAGTGAGTAAGGCTTTCAATTCTGCATTTTTACTTAACTCCAAGGAAGAGTTTTCAGCTTTAATGTTAATTTCAGCTTCTGACTTATCGTTTAAAACTAAAGCAAAATAATTTGCTTTCACGTTAAGGAAAGATTTGGAATAATCGTAGTTTTTAATTGTAATATTTTCCAATTCTAAATCAGCTAAAGCTTTAATTGAACTTTCGTTTTTAGCAGTGATTAATTTTAATTCGGAAGTATAATTGATTCGGATGGCAAATTTCTTGGCACCAATTGCTTCTCTTAAAGAAGAAACTCTTAATGTTCCACCAACCACTTCATAGTTGATGATTTCATGAAGGTTATCATCAGCCTCAATTTCTACAGAAGGTTTGTCAGATTTTACTAAGAAAACCTCAAAATTGTCGTTAATTTCAATATTTTCAAAAGCGGGAATTTCTTTTACAGAAACCGTTACAATTTTTGATCCTTTTATTTTTTCTTTTTTTTGAGCAACGCAAATCGTTGTAAAAAAAATAAACGCAAATAGTAATGATATTTTTTTTGTCATTTTATGATGATTTGATATCACAAACATACACAAAATTTGTTCCAAATTTCATTTTTTAAATATTAGAAGTTCAATCTTTATGAAATTTAGTTAATAAAAAAGCACCAGTTTTAACTGATGCTTTAGTATTATATAATGGATTCGATAAGACTTACTATCAAAGTAAATACAAATTCTACGACTTGAATTATTAGCTTAATCATGAGAGATGAATTTTAAGTTTGTATTTGTAAAATTATAAAACGCTTATAACAAAGCTGTTAATTATTTACTAATTGTTTGTTAATTAGTTAAAGCTCACACTTCCTCCAGAAGTTTCTTCTTTCACCACTTTTTTTGGCTCCTTAACATAATCAATAGAACTACCGCTTGAAGCTTTAGCGATTAATAATACAATTGGATTTACAGTTGTACTACTTCCGCTTGTTGACTGTGCTGTAATCTCGTTTGAAGCAAGTTCTTTGGCATTAATTTCACTTCCGCTTGACGATTTGGTTTCTAAAGTTAATGTTTTTCCACTTACTTTAATTTCACTTCCACTTGTAGATTCGCAACTTACTTTTTCGTATTCTAAATCGGCTTGAATGGTACTTCCACTACTAGTTTTTAGTGTTAGGCTTGTCCCACTTAATTTATTTATTGTTTTTATGCTTGCACCACTCGAAGATTCTAAGCCTTCAATTGTTTTGGTTTTTACACGGATAATTGCATTTTCCATAGTATTAATGTTTCCATCAATTTTTACAATTAAAGTTCCGTTTTCAACTTTAGTAACGATGTATTTCATTAAATTATCATCTACTTCTACTTCTATTTCAGATGGAGCCCCTTGTTCTAGAACTACTTCAACGCCTGTACTTGCATGAATTTTTGTAAAAGGAGATTCTATGTTTCTTTTTTCAGTGATTACATTTCCGCTTCCTTCAATCCCGTCAATTAAATTCAAATTGCCATTACATGAGGTTAATGATAATGTGAGTAAGAGAATAATTAATTTGAATGTTGTCTTCATATTTATTTCTTTTTAGAGTTATTCATTTCGTTTATAACCTCTTTTTTAATACTATCTAATTTCGCTTTTTTTGTGGCAGTTATTCTTTCTTCGGTACTTTTTACTACACCATTTTCCTCTTTGTTAACTACTTTCTTTACTAAAACTCCATTTTCGTCATAGTAAATAGAAGCAGAAGTGTCATCTGTTTCAATTTCGATACTCAAATCATTGTTACTTTCAGATTCTAAACAATTCAAACATTTAATTTTATCAGAATCTACTTGGTAAACCGGATTTTTAGTATCGTATTCATTTTCATCAAAAAAGTCGTAATCGCTTCTATCGTAGTTGCTATAACTTTCATCGGTTTGGAAGATAGTTCCTTTTGGTAAATACAAGTAAATTTCTACTTCTTGACCTCTGAATTTATTCTCAACCGCAGTTAACAAATAATTATCTAAAATGATGGTGTTTCCTTCAATTTTGTAATTGTATTTGATTTTTTCTGCTCTTTTTTTAGCTTGAGAAGTTGATTTACCATTAGCTAATTTTTCAATTAATATATATGGATTAGCTTCATCTGTATACTTAATTTCGATAGAAACATTATTTGAATAAATGATTTCATTGTCTCCTTCATCTTGCGTTATTTTAAAATCATGATCTCTGTATATGCTTTTCGAATAAAAATCATTATTCTTAAATTTTATTTTTAAAGTATCGGTAGGAGCAATTGCAATCACTTCTTTTTGAACCGATTTTCCTTCAAATGCTAATTGAGATGCTTCATTTATTGCCAATGATATAATGATTCCAACAGCAACAAGCCAAACAGCTAATAAACTGTATTTTACATAGTTTCCAAGAGATCTTAAGTTGTTAACCATTAATTTTAATCCCAATATTAACAAGAAAAATAACGGAATACCAAATCCTAATAAAAGTAATAATCCTTGAGCCCATAATGGAGTTTCTAATCCAATAGGTGTTTGAATATTATTTAATATGTAATTATCAGGCATTGTTGATGAGAATACCATAATGATGCTAGTAATAACAATTGCTATCAAAGCTATTCCCGAGAAAAAGATGATGAAAGATCCAACTAGCTTAGCAAAAATCTTAAAAATAGTGGCAATTACTTCTTCAATAGTTGATCCTATTCTTGTAGCACCATTTTTTGCTGTATTTGCAATCTTTTCATGATCTAAATTGTTGATTTTTGATGTAATGTCATCAATACCTTCTTTTACTTTTTTTTCAATGTTTGAAATAGTAATCGGTTCACCTTTCATTTCTAGTTTCTGGGTTGTAGTAATCGCCTCTGGGACTAAAATCCATAATACGATATAAACAAACAATCCCGTTCCAAAACCAAAGAATAATATTACCATAAAGATTCGTAACCATAAAGCATCAATACCTAAATAGTGTCCTAAACCAGCCATTACACCACCTAGCATTCCATTCTCTTTGTCTCGGTACAATCTCTTTGAAGGATAATAGAAATTAGTTGAAGAAGAGCTAGATTGATAAGTTGATTTCTCGTCATCAATTTTGTAATCTTCTGGTTGTCCCATGATAGAGATTACTTCTTCAATTTCAGATAATCCTACAACTTGTTTGTCGTTTTTTAATCGCTCTTGAAAAAGTTCGGCTATACGACTTTCTATATCTTTCATGATTTCGTCTCTTCCATCAGGCGAAAGTGAACGTTTCACCGCATCAAAATAACGCGATAATTTTTGATAGGCATCTTCGTCTATGTGAAAGAAAAAACCTCCTAAATTTATACTTATTGTTTTGTTCATGACCTTTAGTTTTGACTTGTTATTATGTTTACTGCATCTGATAATTCTTTCCAGGTGCCATTTAATTCTTGTAAAAATTCTTTTCCTTCATCGGTTAATCCGTAATATTTTCTTGGTGGTCCCGATGTTGATTCTTCCCAACGATAATTTAACAATCCATCGTTTTTTAGCCTTGTTAGTAGTGGGTAGACCGTACCTTCCACCACTAGTAATTTAGCATTTTTTAGCGTATCAAGTATTTCGGAAGTGTAGGCATCTTTTTCTTTTAAGACAGATAAGATACAGAATTCCAAAACACCTTTTCGCATTTGTGCTTTAGTGTTTTCAATGTTCATAATTCCTCTTGTTTTTTTTAATTAGACTGTTCATTTTTTGATTCTTTTTGCTTGCGCAGTGATTGATTTGATGATTGAAAATTAAATTACCTATTATTTTCTTATACAAAGATAAGTCTAAAGACAGGTATTATGTTACGCATAGTACTAATATTTAACAAATATTTAACAAATAAAAAAATACTAGGAATGCATAGTATTTTTTGTATTTTTACAACAAAATCAATAGAATATGCAGTTTACACCTTCAAAGTTAAATACTTTTATGTTCTTTAAGTTACCTTCTGCTTTTTGGAGTGGGGTAAGAGTAAAATCAATTTCGCCAGAAGTTTGTGCGGTTACTGTAAAGCATCGCTGGTTCAATCAAAATCCGTTTAACTCCATGTATTTTGCTGTACAAGCTATGGCTGCCGAGTTTACTACAGGAGCTTTGGTTATGTTACAAATCAAGCAAAGTGGAAAAAGTATATCAATGTTAGTAGCTCAAAATAAAAGCGTCTTTACAAAAAAAGCAACAGGGAGAATTAAATTTACATGTAATCAAGGTAATTTAATAAAAGAAACGATTCAAAAGGCAATTGATACTAACGAAGGACAAACCATTTGGTTGACTTCTACAGGTAAAAATGAAAAGGGCGAACAAGTTTCCGAAATGCAATTCGAATGGACTATTAAAGTTAGAGGCTAGAATTTTGAGTTTTGAATTTTGAGTTTGGAGTAAATAGTTTTAAGTCTAGTGTTTAGATTATAAGTTTTAACTTTACTTCTCCGAACTTCCAACATAAAACTATTCCTAAACATAAGTTAATTAACTGACAGTATTCATTTTTTTAAAGTAAATTTGGTAAAAAGGAATAGAAAATGACGGTTTTGATTACAGGAGCTACGGGGTTAGTTGGGCAAGAATTGGTAAATTTATTACTTCAAAATGGATTTACAGTTCATTATTTGTCGACTTCGAAAACAAAGTTAGTTTCTCAAAATAATTACAAGGGGTTTTATTGGAATCCTAAAAACTCAGAGTTCGATATAAACGCTTTAACAGATGTTGAAGTTATAGTTCATTTGGCTGGAGCAAGTGTTGCAAAAAAATGGACTCCATCTTACAAACAGGAAATTATTGAAAGTAGAGTGCTTTCTACACGATTACTTTATAATGCACTTCAAAAAAATCCGAACCAGGTAAAACAGATTGTTTCTGCTTCCGCTATTGGAATTTATTCAAATGATTTAACTTATATTTATCATGAAACCGATACTAAAGTTGATGATTCTTTTTTAGGGAATGTAGTGCAACAATGGGAAGAGGAAGTAAATCAATTTGAAAAGTTGAATATCAAAGTCACTAAAATTAGAATAGGTATTGTTTTAGCAAAAAACGGAGGTGCGCTTCAAGAAATGGTGAAGCCAATCAAAATGGGAGTTGGAGCTGCTTTTGGTTCAGGATTGCAATATCAATCATGGATTCATATTCAAGATTTAGCAGGGATATTTCATTTTGTAATTCAAAATCAGCTTTCAGGAATTTTTAATGGTGTTGCGCCTTATCCTGTTACAAATTCAGAATTAACCAAAGCTATTGCTAAAACTCTAAGTAAACCATTGTTTCTACCTAATATTCCCCAATTTGTAATGAAAATAATGTTAGGCGAAATGCATCAAATTCTGTTTTCAAGTCAACATGTAAGTTGTAGAAAATTACTCGATTTGAAATATCAGTTCAAATTTGCGTCACTTGATAAAGCACTTAATGATTTATTTAAATAAAAATAAACCAAACATCTTATAAAAGTAGCATTAGCTACTTTTTTTATTTCAATAAATTTGCTGACAATTTGACATTTTTCAACTTTTGGCAATACATTTGCAATCACACTTACTAAAGTAAAAATGTTTAAAAAAATATTTAAAAATATGAGTCAAGATACTACTGAAAACATCGAGAAGGAAAACGTTCAGGGAGAACATGTTTCAGAAAATCAAGGGATAACACCACCAGAACAAACTTTAGAAGAGCAATTACAAGAACAATTATCCGATGAAAAAGACAGATTTTTGCGTTTGTTTGCCGAATTCGAAAACTATAAAAAGCGTACTGCAAAAGAGCGTATCGATTTATTCAAAACTGCTAATCAAGAGGTATTACAAGCAATGTTGCCTGTTTTAGATGATTTTGATAGAGCTTGGGCTCAAATTTCTAAATCAGAAGAGGAAGCTTTAGTTGCTGGAGTTCAATTGATTCATGATAAATTAAAATCAACACTTGTTTCTAAAGGCTTAGAGGAAGTGGAAATAAAAGCAGGTGATGCTTTTGATGCTGATTTTGCAGAAGCAATTACTCAAATTCCAGCTCCTTCAGATGATTTAAAAGGTAAAATTGTTGATGTAATTGAAAAAGGATACAAATTAGGAGACAAAATCATCCGTTTCCCAAAAGTTGTTATCGGACAATAATTTTTACTGTAGTGATGTGATGTATCGCATCTAATTTTAATCAAGATTATAATGAAAAAAGATTTTTACGAAATATTAGGCATCACTAAAAGTGCTACTCCTGAGGAAATTAAGAAAGCCTATCGCAAGAAAGCTATCGAATTCCACCCAGATAAAAATCCAGGAAATAAAGAAGCAGAAGAAAATTTCAAATTGGCAGCGGAAGCTTATGAAGTTTTAAGTGATCCTGACAAAAAGGCTCGCTACGATCAATACGGTCACCAAGCATTTGAAAATGGTGGTTTTGGTGGCGGTCATCATATGAATATGGATGATATTTTCAGTCAGTTTGGAGATATTTTTGGAGGTGCTTTTGGAGGTGGAGGTTTCTCTGGCTTTGGAGGTGGTTTTGGTGGTGGTGGCCAACGCAGAGTAAAAGGAAGTAATCTTCGTATTAAAGTGAAATTATCGCTTGAGGAGATTGCAAATGGTGTTGAAAAGAAAGTAAAAGTTAAACGTAAAGTTCAAGCTAAAGGTGTTACTTACAGAACTTGTCCAACTTGTAATGGTTCGGGACAAATTATGAAAGTAGCCAATACGATTTTAGGTAGAATGCAAACCGCAACAACCTGTCATGTTTGTAGTGGTTCAGGTCAAATTTTAGATCAAAAACCTGCTGGTGCTGATGTACAAGGAATGTTGTTAGAAGACGATACGGTTTCAATCAAAATTCCAGCTGGAGTAGTAGATGGAATGCAATTAAAAGTAGCTGGTAAAGGTAATGAAGCGCCAGGAACAAACAGTATCCCAGGTGATTTAATTGTAGCTATCGAAGAAATCGAACACGAATCTTTAAAGCGTGAAGGTGAAAATCTACATTATGATTTATATATCAGTTTTGCAGAAGCAGCATTAGGTGTTTCAAAAGAAATTGATACGGTTTCTGGAAAAGTTCGAATTAAATTGGAAGAAGGAATTCAGTCTGGAAAAATACTCCGATTAAAAGGAAAAGGTATTCCAAGTTTGAACTCTTATGGGAATGGAGATTTATTAGTACATGTAAATGTTTGGACACCTAAGATATTAAATAAAGAACAAAAACAGTTTTTTGAGAAAATGCTTACAGATGAAAATTTCATTCCAAAACCTGAAAAGTCAGACAAATCTTTTTTTGAAAAAGTTAAAGATATGTTTTCATAATTAAATAAATATTAATACATTTGAAACTCACTTTCTTAGGAAAGTGAGTTTTTCTTTTTCATAGCAATTTTTCCCATCCTTTAGCAATAAAGGGTGGGTTTTTTTGTAACAAAATCCGAATATTTACTACTTATAACAATACAAATTCATACTTTTTATATATGAGCAATATTCTCGAAGTACAAAATGTAGTGAAACAATATGGCGACTATACCGCTTTAAATAATGTTTCGCTTCAAGTTCCAAAAGGTAGTATTTATGGTCTTTTAGGTCCTAATGGTGCTGGAAAAACCTCTTTAATTCGCATTATCAATCAAATTACAATGCCTGATAGTGGTATTGTGTTTTTAGATGGTGAAAAGTTAAATCCAGAGCATGTAAAATACATTGGATACATGCCCGAAGAACGCGGTTTGTATAAGACCATGAAAGTAGGCGAGCAATGTTTGTATTTGGCACAGCTAAAAGGAATGCCCGAAGCAGAAGCTAAAAAACAATTAAAATATTGGTTCGAAAAGTTCGAAATTCAAGGTTGGTGGGACAAGAAAATTCAGGAACTTTCTAAAGGTATGGCGCAAAAAATTCAGTTTATTGTAACGGTTTTGCACCAACCTAAATTACTGATTTTAGATGAGCCATTTTCAGGTTTTGACCCCGTTAATGCCAATTTAATTAAAGATGAAATCATCGAATTAAATAAAAAAGGAACTTCCGTAATTTTTTCTACACACCGAATGGAATCGGTAGAAGAAATGTGTGATTATATTGCGTTAATTCACAAATCTAATAAGCTTATCGAAGGAAAATTAGATGATGTAAAACGTCAACATCGTACTAATACATATCAAGTAGGAATCGTTACTGAGAATATTGAAGGTTTAATGTTACAGTTAACACATAAATTCACATTAAATCAAACCAATTTTAAATCATTAAACGATGATTTAAAATTAGAAGTACATCTAGGTCAATATAATTCAAACGATTTGCTTTCCATTTTAACTCAATTCGGACAAGTGACGCATTTTGTAGAAAAAATCCCAACAGTTAACGACATATTTATTCAAACCGTAAGTCAATAATCATGAGCGTATTATCATTAATTATTAAGAGAGAATTTATTGCCAAAGTGCGCAATAAATCATTTATCGTAATGACTTTTTTAGGTCCGTTATTGATTGTAGGAATGACGTTTTTAATAGCTTATTTATCAAGTGTAAATAAAGGTGATGTTAAGACTATTGGAGTTCACGATAGAGCTAATGTCTTTGTAAAAGATTTTAAAAATACAGAAGATATTAAATATGTAAATCTTTCTAATTTGTCATTTGATAAGGCAAAAGATTCTTCGAGCAACGCTTTTGAAGGTTTGATTTATGTGCCAGAGGTTCAAAATGTAGAAGAATTGGCCACTAAAACAACGTATATTTCAGATGATAGTCCGAAAATGGATTTCTTAATGAATTTGCAGAAAGTTATTGATACTAAATTAAATAAAGAGAATTTAGAAAAGTTAGGATTTAATGCCGATACCATTGAAAAAGCAAAAATTAAGTCAGAAGTTCAATTTGCGAAATTTTCAGGAGAAGATGGTTTAAAATATTTAAATGAAATCAAAATCGGAATTGGATTTGCTTTCGGATATTTAATTATGATGTTCATCATTATTTACGGAAATATGGTAATGCGAAGCGTTATTGAAGAAAAAACGAATCGAATTATTGAAATCATTATTTCTTCGGTAAAACCATTCCAATTAATGATGGGAAAAATCATCGGAACTTCGTTAGCAGGAATATTACAATTCTTAATTTGGATTGTTTTGGGAGTTATTTTAATGTTCTCTTTATCTGCTGTTTTAGGAGGACAACAAGAAGCTGTTGCTACCGCTCAAGTTTCGGCAGAACAAGCTGAAGTAGCTATGAGTTTTATGGATAAATTACAACTTTATATAGTAGAAATTCCAGTAACATCCATATTAATTGGTTTTGTGATTTTCTTTATGGGAGGTTACTTTTTATACAGTTCGTTTTACGCTGCTATTGGAGCTGCAGTAGATTCTGAAACTGATTCCCAACAGTTTTTAATGCCAATCATCATGCCTTTGATGTTAGCCGTTTATGTTGGTTTTTTAACGGTTATGAATGATCCACACGGAACGGTTGCTGTAGTCTTTTCATTAATCCCATTAACATCTCCAATTGTGATGTTAATGCGTATTCCTTTTGGAGTGCCATTATGGCAATTAGCACTTTCTGTAGTTTTATTGTACGGAACGTTTATCTTTGTAGTCTGGTTTGCGGCAAAAATCTACCGAGTAGGTATTTTAATGTACGGTAAAAAACCAAGTTGGAAAGAATTATATAAATGGTTGAAATATTAAAGTAAGTTTAAAAGTTTATTGTTTAGGAGTTTAAAAGTTTTCAAAACCCTCTTAAACTTATACCCTCATAAACTTCTAACCTAAAAAAGAATGAGTAAAATCCTTATTATAGAAGACGAAGCAGCTATTCGAAGAGTATTGACAAAAATACTTTCCGAAGAAAATGATTCGTATAAAGTTGAAGAAGCTGAAGACGGTTTGCTAGGAATAGAAAAAGTCAAAAATGAAGATTATGACTTAATTCTTTGCGATATCAAAATGCCAAAAATGGACGGTGTTGAAGTATTAGAAGCTGTTAAAAAAATCAAACCCGAAATTCCAATGGTGATGATTTCTGGTCATGGCGATTTGGAAACTGCTATTAATACGATGCGTCTTGGAGCTTTTGATTACATTTCAAAACCACCCGATTTGAATCGTTTATTAAACACGGTTCGAAACGCATTAGACAAAAAACAATTAGTAGTAGAGAACAAAATCTTAAAAAAGAAAGTCTCTAAAAACTACGAAATGATAGGAAATAGCGAAGCTATCAATCACATCAAAACCATGATAGAAAAAGTCGCTCCAACTGATGCACGAGTTCTAATCACAGGTCCAAACGGAACTGGAAAAGAATTAGTTGCGCATCAATTACATGAAAAAAGCGAACGTTCATCAGCACCAATTATTGAAGTGAATTGTGCAGCTATTCCATCTGAATTAATTGAAAGCGAATTGTTTGGTCATGTTAAAGGTGCTTTTACTTCGGCTGTAAAAGACAGAGCAGGTAAGTTTGAAGCGGCTGATGGCGGAACTATTTTCTTAGATGAAATTGGCGATATGAGTTTATCAGCTCAAGCTAAGGTTTTACGAGCTTTGCAAGAGAATTTAATTCAACGTGTTGGAGCTGACAAAGACATTAAAGTAAATGTTCGTGTTGTGGCGGCAACCAATAAAGATTTGAAAAAAGAAATCGAAGAAGGCAGATTTAGAGAAGATTTATATCACAGATTAGCGGTAATTTTAATCAAAGTTCCCGCTTTGAATGATAGAAGAGAGGATATTCCAGAATTAATTGAGCATTTTGCTTCAAAAATTGCTTCGGAACAAGGAACATCTCCAAAATCTTTTTCAAAATCAGCCATCAAATTATTACAAGAATTCGATTGGACAGGAAATATCCGTGAGTTACGAAATGTAGTAGAACGCTTAATTATTTTAGGCGGAAACGAAATTTCGGAACAAGATGTAAAACTGTTTGCGAGTAAATAAATAATTCTTTAAGCATTAGGCAATAGGCATTAAGTTGCTTATGGCTTATAGCTTATGGCTTACAGCTATAAAAAAATGCAATTAAAAAAAATAAATCCCAACCTTCAAAAAGCACTTATTGAAAACGATTTAATCGAAGCGAATGAGTTGCAACAAGAAACATTCTCAACTATTAAAAGTGGTGTAGATGCTGTTATTCAAGCGCCTAATGGTTCTGGAAAAACGACTACTATTTTGATGAATGTAATTCAAAAAATGGAAAAGCCAGTTGGAGAGAGTACACGCGCTTTAATTCTAGTTCAAGATAAAGAGAAAGTCCTTGAAGCTGTTGAAACTTTTAAGAAATTAAACCGTTATAACAACTTAAGAGTTTTTGGTGCTCACGAAAAAGGGGATATCGATTATGATAAAAACCAAATTTCTTTGGGTATGGACGTTTTAATTGGAACACCTATTCGTATTAACGAAATGTTTTCATCTGCCGGATTTAATATGACGACCATTAAAATGTTTGTAGTAGATGATGTGGATGAAATGTTGCGTAAACGAGAAGATGCTATTATCCAAAGACTTTCTATGAGTGCGGAGAAAACCCAACGTTTATTCTTCTGTTCACAAATTACCGAAAGAGTAGAAGTGTTAGCAGACAGAATTATGATTGAACCCTTATTTTTTGAGATGGAAGACTAATAAACAAAAACGCCTGATTTACTTCAGGCGTTTTTGTTATTATTTTACTTGGTCTAAACCTCTTTTTCTTAGTAGAGGTTCTATGGTTGGTTCTGCACCTCTAAAGCTTTTGTAAAGTTCCATTGGTTCTTCAGTTCCTCCTTTTTCTAAAATGTTTTTTCGGAAAGAGTTAGCACTATCTTGGTTAAACAATCCATTTGTTTTGAATACTTCAAAAGCATCAGTATCTAAAACTCCAGACCAAATATAGCTGTAGTAGCCTGCTGAATATCCACCAGAAAAAATATGATTAAAATAGGTACTTCTATATCTTGGAATAATAGTAGTCGGTAAATTCAATCTGCTCATAGCTTCTTTTTCAAAAGTCATAGCATCAATTTTAATGGTTTCTGATTGAGTGTGATATTGCATATCTAAAAGTGAAGCTGCTAAATATTCAATAGTTGCAAATCCTTGGTCAAAAGTAGTTGCTTTTTGCATTTTCTCAATTAAAGTGTCAGGAATTACTTCTCCAGTTTTATAGTGTTTTGCATACATTTTCATCACTTCTGGTTCGGCAGCCCAATTTTCCATGATTTGCGATGGTAATTCTACGAAATCTCTTGGAACACTTGTGCCTGCCAAACTTTCATAAGTTACATTCGATAATAATCCGTGTAAAGCGTGACCAAATTCATGGAAAAAGGTACTTACTTCATCAAAAGTTAATAAAGCTGGAGCGTTTTCAGTTGGTTTAGTAAAGTTACAAACAATTGAAACTATTGGAGCAATTCGTTTTCCATCTTCCATTTTTTGAGTTCGGTACGAAGTCATCCAAGCACCACCTCTTTTAGAAGTTCTTGGGTGAAAATCCATGTATAAAATTCCGACGTGATTTCCGTTTGCTTCAGTAACTTCCCAAACCGTTACGTCTTCGTGGTATTTTGGAACATTATTTAATTGTTTAAATTGTAAGCCATATAAATTTTTACAAACGGTAAAAACACCTTCTCTTGTTTTTTCTAAACTAAAGTATGGTTTCATTTCTTGTTCATCCAAATCAAAACGTTCTTTTCTGATTTTTTCTGCATAATATCTCCAATCATATGGTTGAACATCGTTTTTAATCCCATCTTTTAACATCATTTCTTTGATGTCAGCCGCTTCTTTGTTTGCCATGTCTAGAGCTGGAGCCCATAAATTTATTAATAGTTTAGTGGCAGTTTCAGGATTTTTAGCCATCGATTTTTCTAATACATAATCGGCATGCGTTTTATAACCTAGAAGTCTTGCTTTTTCACTTCTTAAATTAGCAATTTTAATCGCTAATTCTTTGTTGTCTTTATCGTTATTATTGTTCGCTCGCATTTGGTAAGCATTCCAAATTTCCTGACGTAATTTTCTGTTTGAACTGTATTGTAAAAATGGCATTACACTTGAATTTGATAAAGTAAAAACCCATTTTCCAGCTTTTCCTTTTGCTTTAGCATCAGAAGCAGCAGTTTCGATAAGTTCGTTTGGTAATCCAGCTAAATCGTTTTTGTTTGAAATTACTAATTCATACGAATTGGTTTCAGCTAAGATATTTTGACCATATTTTAAAGTAGCAACTGCGATTTCAGAGTTGATTTGTCTCAATTGTTTTTTGTTTTCATCAGATAAGTTTGCACCGCTTCTAACGAAACTTTTATAAAGATTCTCAAGGATTTTTCTTTGTTCTTCATTTAATTTGAAGTCATTTTGGTTGTCCCATACCATTTTTACTTTTTGAAATAAAGCATCATTTAAAAAAATATTATCATTATGTGCAGATAATTTTGAGGCCAATTCTTTTGCAATAGCCTGAATTTCTTCATTGGTATTTGCGCTATTTAAATTATAGAAAACCGTATTTACCTTTGAAAGTAACTTTCCTGAGTTTTCCATTGCTAAAACCGTATTATCAAAAGTTGGTTTTTCTTTATTGGAAACTATCGCATTAATTTCTGCTTCTTGTTTTTTTATTCCTTCTAAAATAGCAGGTTTAAAGTGTTCATTTTTTATTAAATGAAAAGGTGGAACTTGGTAAGGTGTAGTATACGTTTCAAAAAACGGATTCATGTTTGCTTTGTTTTTTTCTTGTGAATTAACGGATACAGCACTAGTAATGGCTGAGAATAAAAGTAATGTTTTGATTTTCATTTTAGTGAAATTTAAAGCGTAAAAATAATAGATTTCAACAAGTATGTCTAATACTTAACGATATTTTATGAAATGTAATTCTCGCATTCGAAAATCTGAATTTTAAATCTATCTTTGCACCTTTAAAAATTTCAGTAAAAAGGCTTTATACTTTTTACTTCTAACTTTTTACTTTAAAAAATGATTACAGTAAACGACATTGCCGTAGAATTTGGTGGAACTACCCTTTTTAGTGATATTACTTTTGCTATTAATGAAAATGATAAAATTGCTTTAATGGGTAAAAATGGAGCAGGAAAATCAACTTTGTTAAAAATTGTAGCCGGAGCCAATAAACCTACTAGAGGTGGAATTTCGGCACCAAGTGACGCTGTAATTGCTTATTTACCGCAACATTTGCTTACTTCTGATAACTGTACTGTTATGGAAGAAACTTCAAAAGCCTTTTCTGAAGTTTTAAATATGAAAAAGGAAATCGATGATATCAACGAACAATTAACTATTCGTACCGATTATGAGAGTGACGATTACATGAAGTTAATTGAGCGTGTTTCGGAACTTTCGGAGAAATATTATTCTATCGAAGAGGTAAATTATGAAGCGGAGGTTGAAAAAGTTTTAAAAGGGTTAGGTTTTGAAAGAGAAGATTTTACTCGATTAACATCAGAATTTTCTGGAGGCTGGAGAATGCGTATCGAATTAGCCAAAATCTTATTGAAAAAACCTGATTTGATTCTTTTAGATGAGCCTACAAATCACTTGGATATGGAAAGTATTCAATGGTTAGAAGAGTTTTTAATCAATCAGGCTAAGGCAGTAATGGTAATTTCACACGATAGAGCGTTTGTAGATAATATTACCAATCGTACCATTGAAGTTACAATGGGAAGAATTTATGATTATAAAGCAAAATATTCAGACTATTTGGTTTTACGTCAGGATAGAAGAATTCACCAACAAAAAGCGTATGATGAGCAACAGAAATTCATTGCTGAAAATCAAGCTTTTATTGAACGATTTAGAGGAACATTTTCAAAAACAGAACAAGTACAATCGCGTGTTCGTATGTTAGAAAAATTAGTTCTTGTAGAAGTTGACGAAGTAGATACATCGGCTTTAAAATTAAAATTTCCACCATCGCCTCGTTCTGGACAATATCCTGTTGTTGTGAGTGAGCTTACTAAAAAATATGGTGATCATGTAGTCTTCAATAATGCTAATATGGTTATTGAAAGAGGTCAAAAAGTAGCTTTTGTAGGTAAAAATGGAGAAGGAAAATCAACCATGATTAAAGCCATTATGGGCGAAATTGAGTACGAAGGCGGAAAAGTTGAAATTGGTCATAATGCTCAAATCGGTTACTTTGCACAAAATCAAGCTTCTTTATTAGATGGAGAAGCAACTGTTTTTGATACGATTGATAGAATTGCAGTTGGAGATATTCGTACGAAAATTAAAGATATGTTAGGCGCTTTCATGTTTAAAGGTGATGATATCCAAAAGAAAGTAAAAGTGCTTTCAGGAGGAGAGAAAACACGTTTGGCCATGATTAAATTATTGTTAGAACCTGTAAACGTTTTAATTTTGGATGAGCCAACAAATCACTTAGATATGAAAACTAAAGACATCATTAAAGATGCATTACGAGATTTTGACGGAACATTAATTCTAGTTTCTCACGACCGTGATTTCCTTGATGGTTTAGCCGAAAAAGTATTCGAATTTGGACACAAACGCGTAAAAGAACATTTTGAAGATATCAAAGGCTTCTTAGCACACAAGAAAATGGAATCTTTGAAAGAGATTGAAAAATAAAATGAAAGCTCCAATTGGAGCTTTTTTTATGTTTATCATTTTTCAAAACCTCAAACATTCGGCTTTATTTCTTTTTGTCATTGCTTTCTTATGTCTAAAGTTCATTTTGAATAAATTATTTCTTAATCGAAATAATCACCACGCCTTTTTCTCCTTTTTCACCATAAATTTTTATAGCATCAGCAGGTTGAATCACTTCGATTTTTTCAATTTTTTGCTTACTTAATGGCGCATACGGACTCGTAGGATTTTCTCCAAATAGTGAGTCTTCCGAATATTCCACTCCATTAATAAAATAGACAGGCTCTTTTAGTTCGATAATCGATTCAACTTCTTCTGGATTGATATTATTTAGCGATTTTTTACTCAATTTTCCGTCAATCACAACCAAATCATCATTAGCTATTTTTTTATCCTTGTCCTGAGTTGATTCTGCTGAATTCATTGTAACATCATAACGTTTTCCTTTAGCTAAATAGCCTGAATTATTAATTGAAGCTGAATTCGATATGTTATTATTGTTACTCGGAACCAAATTCGTTTTTGCCATTTCTTTAACTTCTTCCATAGCAATTGGAGTAGGAATCAAAACTTCTTTTTTCGATTTGTAATTGATCGTATCGTTAATTACAATGTTGTTTTGAATTACGATTTGTTGTTGTAAAATTTGTTCGGCTTCTTTTTTAATTTCTGGAGTCGTATTTACAAATCCATTAGCCGATTCCGGAGTTGGAATCGTATTTTTTGATGAATCAATAGTAGTAATGGTGTTTTCAGGAACAATTACAGTTTCTTTTTCTTGTAGTAAGAAAAAAGTTAATGTTCCTAATAAAACTACTGATGCTGCAACTGCTATTTTTTTCCACAAATGTTTCTCTTTTTGAAGCGTTTGGGTTTCCATTTTGTCTTCC
>NZ_CALBSN010000060.1 GCF_937967675.1 uncultured Flavobacterium sp.
CAGAAATATTAACAACTTAAAAATTAATCTAGTTTAATAATGCACTACGGGTTATATTAATAAAAAACAAGGTTAAAAGAATACGAAACATCTTGATGGATTTTAATAATGTACGAATATAAACATTTTCAATTTCTCCGATTTCTAAATTAACAAATTATAAACTATCTTCGCTTTTGAATCCACACATAAGTACAGACAAGTCGCGACTTGTCACTACGATAAATAATAATAAATGAATTTACTCGAAACTCCCATAGAATATCTCAAAGGCGTTGGTCCGCAGCGTGGCGATTTATTGCGCAAGGAGTTGGGCATTCATAAATATGCAGATTTACTGAATTTATTCCCAAATCGTTACATTGATAGAACTCGCTATTACAGAATTAACGAACTGCAAAACAGCAATTCTGAAGTTCAAATCGTTGGAAAAATCATCAATATTAAAACGGTTGAGCAAGGAAAAGGAAAATCGAGATTGGTTGCGACTTTTGTAGATGAAACTGGTCAAATGGAATTAGTTTGGTTTCAAGGGCAAAAATGGATTCGAGAAAGTCTAAAAATTAATGTTCCTTATGTGATTTTTGGAAAAGTTACCCAATTTGGCGCTACTTACAACATGGCGCATCCCGAAATGGAATTGTTGGAAGAACACAAAGCCAGTCTTCGTTCGGCAATGCAACCGGTTTATCCAAGTACGGAAAAATTAGCTAACAAAGGAATTTCGAACAAAGTCATCAATAAAATGATGCAACAATTGTTTGTGGAAACACAAGCTTTATTTTCAGAAAACTTACCTAGTTATCTTTTAGATGAATTAAAATTAATTCCAAAAAATGCGGCTTTGTTCAATATTCATTTTCCGAAAAGTCAAGATTTATTGGCAAAAGCGCAATTCCGATTAAAGTTTGAAGAGTTGTTTTTCATCCAATTGCAATTGATAACGAAAAATCTCATTCGCAAGCACAAAATCAAAGGAATGCCTTTTGAAAAAGTGGGTGAAAACTTCAATAATTTCTATAAAAATCACTTGCCTTTCGATTTAACCAATGCACAAAAACGTGTTTTAAAAGAAATTCGAAATGATTTAGGAAGCAATGCGCAAATGAATCGTTTACTCCAAGGCGACGTAGGTTCTGGAAAAACTATCGTAGCGTTAATGTGCATGCTTTTGGCAAAAGATAATGGTTTTCAAAGTTGCTTAATGGCGCCAACCGAAATTCTAGCCAATCAACATTTTAACGGAATTACTGAATTAGCAAAAGAACTGAATATCAATATAAAAATACTAACGGGTTCAACTAAAACTTCAGATAGAAAAATTATCCACGAAGAACTCGAAAATGGAAGTTTAGATATTTTAATTGGAACTCATGCGCTATTAGAAGACAAAGTACAATTTCATAATTTAGGTTTAGCAATTATAGATGAGCAGCATCGTTTTGGTGTGGAACAAAGAAGTAAATTGTGGGGAAAAGCCCCTATTCCACCTCACGTTCTTGTAATGACCGCTACTCCAATTCCTCGAACTTTAGCTATGAGTTTGTACGGTGATTTAGATATTTCAGTCATTGATGAATTACCACCTGGTAGAAAACCGATTCAAACCGTTCATCGTTATGATTCGAACCGATTGAAAGTTTGGAAATTCTTAAAAGATGAAATTTCGAAAGGACGCCAAGTTTATATCGTTTATCCATTGATTCAAGAGTCGGAAAAAATGGATTATAAAGATTTGATGGATGGTTACGAAAGTATTTCAAGAGATTTCCCATTACCTCAATATTCTATTTCTATCGTTCACGGAAAAATGAAACCTGCCGATAAAGACGAAGAAATGCGTCGCTTTTCAGAAGGAAAAACCAATATTATGGTGGCAACGACTGTGATTGAAGTTGGGGTGAATGTTCCAAACGCTTCTGTTATGGTAATTGAAAGTGCAGAACGTTTTGGCTTATCGCAATTGCATCAGTTACGTGGACGTGTAGGTCGTGGTGCTGAACAAAGTTATTGTATCTTAATGACAAGTCATAAACTCAGTAACGATAGTAAAATCCGAATGGAAACGATGGTTCGTACTAATGATGGTTTTGAAATTTCGGAAGTGGATTTAAAATTGCGCGGTCCTGGTGACATCATGGGCAAGCAACAAAGTGGCGTTTTAAATCTTCAAATTGCCGATTTAGTTAAAGACAAAGATATTTTGCAATTAGCAAGACATCATGCTATAAAACTTCTTAAAGATGATGCTCCAATGGAAAAACCAGAACACGCTAAACTTCGTGAAGCATTTATTGAGTTAAGCAAAAAGAAAACGATTTGGAATTACATTAGCTAAATTTCATTTAATGTAATGAAGTGTAGAAAATTATAACAAAAAGTAAATTTCAATACCTATTTCGTAACTTTTTTAAATAAATCTCAAATTTTTAAAACATTTGTACCTACAACAATGTTAAATAAATGATAAGTTAAAGTTGTAATTATTTTGTAAAACTTAACTTTGTAGCTGTATCATTAAGAAGCATATCATATTATGAAAATAAAAACTATAAGCATCACGCTACTCACTTTAACTCTTGTTGGTTTAATTGGATATAGAATTACAAAAAACAGTTCCGAATCTGAAAAAGGTGGCGGAAAAGGAGATAAAAAACTTCCAATGATGGTGGATGCCATTGTAGTTTCTGAAACTAATTTTGCTAATACCATTTCACTTTCTGGTTCTATTGAAGCTAACGAAAATGTAGAAATTAGAAGCGAAGTTTCTGGAATTGTAGAAAAAATCTATTTTACCGAAGGAACTAACGTGAGTAAAGGTCAGGTTTTATTGAAAGTGAATGATATAGAATTAAGAGCGCAATTATCACAAGCTATAACAAAACAAGGACTTGCTTCAGAAAACGAAAGAAGAGCTAAATTACTACTTCAAAAAGAAGCGATTTCTCAAGAAGAATATGATATTGCTAGTGCTGAATACAGAAGTCTAAAAGCACAAACCCAATTGATTCAAGCGCAAATTGCTAAAACAACTATTAGAGCACCATTTTCGGGAAAAATTGGTTTACGCAATATTTCTCCTGGAACCTATGTAACTCCTACTACACTAATTACCAAATTAGTTAGTGCAAATCAAGTAAAAATTAGTTTTTCTATTCCTGAAAAATACGCTTCGGAAGTGGAAAACAATACTAATATTCAATTCAAGATTCCAAATAATCCTGAAAAGTTCACAGCAAAAATTTACGCTATCGAACCTGAAATTGAAACTTCCACTCGAACTTTAAAAATTAGAGCCATTGCCGAAAATCCGAATGGAAAACTTTTAGCAGGAACCTTTGCTACTATCGAACTTCCTCTAAAAAATATCAAAGGTGCCATTCAAATTCCTTCAGAAGCGGTTGTTCCTGTTCAAGACGGAAAAGTAGTTTATATTGCCAACAATGGAAAAGCAAAAGAAGTAAAAATAGAAACGATTGCTAGAACTGATAAAGATGTAATCGTTACGCAAGGCCTTAAATCAGGAGATACGATTCTAACTTCTGGCGTTATGGCTTTAAAAGACGAAGCTGATATCAAAGTAAAAGTAAAATAAGCTTTTCTAAATTCTAATTTCAAACTTCTAAATTTAAAATGAGTTTATCTACTTTAAGTATAAAAAGACCGGTATTTACCATTGTAATCAACTTATTGATTATCCTTTTTGGTATTTTAGGATTCAGTTATTTGGGCGTTCGCGAATTCCCTTCAATAGACCCTGCCGTAATTAACGTTCGAACAAACTACACCGGTGCTAACGCAGAAATTATCGAATCGCAAATTACCGAGCCACTTGAAAAAGCTATTAACTCCATTGATGGTATTCGTAACATTACGTCCTCAAGTAATCAAGGTTCGAGTAATATTACAGTCGAATTCAAATTAGAGAAAAACTTAGAAGAAGCGGCTAACGATGTGCGTGATAAAGTATCGCAAGCTGTTAGAAGTTTACCACAAGATATTGATGCACCTCCAGTAGTTGCTAAAGCTGATGCCGATTCTGATGCGATTATTTCGATGACCGTTCAAAGTCAATCAAGAAACGCATTAGAGTTGAGTGACTATGCTGAAAACGTAATTTCTGAGAGAATTCAAACGATTCCTGGTGTGAGTAGCGTTCAAATTTGGGGACAAAAGCGTTATTCGATGCGTATTTGGATGGATCCAATCAAATTAAACGCTTACGGAATCACAGTTGCCGATGTTCGAAATGCTTTAGACAAACAAAATGTAGAATTACCTTCAGGAAAATTAACAGGTGCCAATACCGAATTAATGGTAAAAACGCTTGGAAATTTATCTACAGAAAAGGAATTCAACGATATTATCATTGTAGCGGATGCCAATAAAACCGTTCGTTTGAGCGATATTGGTTATGCTGTTTTGGCTTCCGAAAATTTAGAAACCAAGTTTACCGAATCAGGAAATCCAATGGTGGCTGTGGCTATTATTCCGCAACCAGGAACGAATTACCTAGAAATTGCCGAACAATTTTATGCCGAAGTGGATAAATTAAAGAAAGATTTACCGAGTGACATCAAATTAGATATTGCTTTAGATAATACTATTTTTATTAAGAAATCAGTAGTTGAAGTTGCGGAAACATTAGCAATTTCTGTTATTTTGGTAATCATCATTATCTTCTTATTCTTTAGAGATTGGTCTATCGCATTCCGACCTTTAATTGATATTCCGGTTTCGTTGATTGCTACTTTCTTTATAATGTATTTGTGTGGTTTCTCTATCAACGTTTTAACGCTATTAGCCATCGTTTTAGCCACAGGATTAGTAGTTGACGACGGAATTGTAGTAACCGAAAACATCTTCAAAAAAGTTGAAGAAGGTATGTCGCCTATCGAGGCAGCTATCAAAGGTTCTAATGAAATATTCTTTGCTGTAATTTCGATTTCGGTAACATTAGCTGCCGTTTTCTTACCCATTATTTTCTTGGAAGGTTTCGTAGGACGATTGTTCCGAGAATTTGGTGTCGTCATAGGTGCTGCGGTATTAATTTCTGCCTTTGTATCCTTGACTTTAACACCAATGTTAAATGCGTATTTAATGAAAGGTGGCGAACAAAAGAAAACCAAATTTTATGAAGCTACAGAACCATTCTTCGTAAGCTTAAATACTGGATATGCGAATGCATTAACTAATTTCTTAAAAAGAAAATGGTTGAGTTTCCCAATTATCGGAGCTTGTATCGGATTGATTGTGTTATTTTTTGCCATTCTTCCAAAAGAAACTGCTCCTTACGATGATAGAAGTTTAGGAATTATTAGTGTAACTACTCCAGAAGGTGCAACATACGAATATACCGATCGTTTTATGGACGATTTATCTAAATTAATCAACGATTCGATTCCAGAGAAAAAAGTAGCATTGGTAATTACTTCACCAGGTTTTATGTCGTCTTCTGTTAATGCAGGAAGAGTTCGTTTAGCATTGGTTGATCCAAGTGAACGTGAAAAATCACAAAAAGAAATTGTGGACGATTTAAACAAATGGACCAAAAAATATCCACAAGCCAAAGTTAACGTTTCGGAACAACCAACCATTTCAGTAAACAGACGTGGTGGCTTGCCAATTCAATACATTATTCAAGCACCAAATTTTGAAAAATTAAGAGAAAAGATTCCACAATTCATGGAAGAAGCAAGTAAAAACGAAACTTTCTCGAATGTAGACGTGAATTTAAAATTTAATAAACCTGAAATTAACGTAACCATTAATCGTGAAAAGGCAGAAAGTTTAGGAATTTCGGTTTTAGATGTAGCGCAAACTTTACAATTATCATTAAGTGGACAACGTTTTGGTTATTTCATGCAAAATGGAAAACAATATCAAGTTATTGGACAATTTGACGAAAAAGACCGCGATGCTCCATTGGATTTAACTTCAATGTTCGTTAAGAATAAAGCAGGTGAATTAATCCAATTAGACAACGTAGTTGAGGTAGAAGAACAAAGTAATCCACCGCAATTATTTCATAACAATCGCTACATGTCGGCAACGGTTTCTGCTGGTTTAGCACCAGGAAAAAGTATGATTGACGGTATCAACACCATGGACGAAATCAAAGAAAAAGTATTAGACGACACCTTTACAACTGATTTAGGTGGTGAATCGCGTGACTTCGTAGAAAGTAGTTCCAATACTTCTTTCGCTTTCGGATTGGCGTTATTGTTAATTTATTTGATTTTAGCCGCACAATTTGAAAGTTTCATTGACCCGTTTATTATTATCTTAACTGTACCAATGGCTGTCGCTGGAGCATTATTCTCGCTTTGGTTATTTGGACAAACTTGGAATATTTTTAGTCAAATTGGAACCGTCATGCTGATTGGACTCGTTACCAAAAACGGAATTCTGATAGTCGAATTTGCCAACCAACTTCGAGAACAAGGAAAATCAAAATACGATGCCATTTTAGAAGCTTCGGAAGCGCGTTTACGACCAATTTTAATGACGAGTTTAGCCATTGCTTTAGGAGCTTTACCAATTGCTTTATCACTTGGAGCTGCTTCCGCAAGTAGAATGGGAATGGGAGTTGTAATTGTGGGTGGAACGATGTTCTCGTTAATCTTAACTTTATTTGTAATTCCAGCAATCTATTTAATGTGGTCAAGAGCAAAAAAACACCGACCAGAATTTGATAATTTAGACGCTTTAGAGAAATAAAATAAACCGCAGATTCGCAAATTAAAATTTAAAAGAATAATTTGAATCAACATAATCTACAAGTATTCAATAAAAAAACACTTAAAAACAAAAAAATCTGCGAATCTGCGGTAAAAACATAAAAACACTATGCGAAATTTTTATACAACCCAGAATTTGATAATTTAGATGCTTTAGAGAAATAAAATAAACCGCAGATTCGCAAATTAAAATTTAAAAGAATAATTTGAATCAACATAATCTACAAGTATTCAATAAAAAAACACTTAAAAACAAAAAAATCTGCGAATCTGCGGTAAAAACATAAAAACACTATGCGAAATTT
>NZ_CALBSN010000061.1 GCF_937967675.1 uncultured Flavobacterium sp.
TTAAAATTGGGTTGCAAAGGTAAGCTTTGTCTGTTTAATATTTCAACACTATTCAGATAATCTTTTAATTCCTTAGAAAGTGGGGTAGTAGTGCCATTATAGTTCTTGTCATTTGTTTTAGACTGACGTTTGGTATCTTCTCCTTGTTGCTGAATTGCTTTTTCTAATTTTAAAAGTTCGTGTTTAAGATTCAACATCTTTTGCAACGTTTCATTTTTAAAACCTTTATTAATAAGTTGCTTTTCAATTTCTTTCATTTGGTTCAATGTACCCAAACCTTGATTCAACATTCCTTCTTTCTCTAGGGTTTTTTGTAAAGCATCACGTAATTGCCTTTGCTCTTTAAGAATCTCTAAAACTTTGCCAGCATTACCTTCAGAACCGTTCTCACCATCTTCTCCATTCTGACCCGATTGCCCTTTTTGTTTTCCTTGCCCAGGTTTGTCGCCAGGTTTATCTTCAGACTTGTCTCCAGGCTTCATTCCTTCTTTCATTTTTTCACCCAACCCTTCTTGTTGTTTAATGATGTCTGGCAACTGCATTCCTGGTTTACCTTGTCCTGGTTTTGGTTTCCCTTTACCGGAACCTTGTCCCTGCATTTCCATACTTATTTCACTTTGTACATTACTTAAATAATCAGCTAAACGATTAGCCGAAGTTAAAACGTATTGTTGATGTGAAGCTCCTTTTTGAATGTTGTTATCCGCTAAGGTTTCTAAAGTTTTGTCTAAATTATAATGGATTTCTCCAACTTCATTCAGGATTTTTTCAGATATTTTCGGGTTACGTAAAGCCACAGCAAACAAACTATCATCAACATGTTTGAATTGTAGCTTTAAATCTTGTTGTCTTTTTAAGACTTTATTCAATTGTAAAGAACGTGTTTGAGTTGCATTTGTAGTCTTAATCAAACCTTCTTCATCAAAAGAAAAAGCTAATAAATTATCTAAAATTTGTCGCAACAATTTAGCATCTTCTTGCATTTGCTCCATTTCTCCAGATTGCATAGATTGAGCCATTGTCTGACTCATTTGCTTCATCTTGGCAGCAGCTGATTTTTGCTTTGGCTTTGCATTCTGTTGATTTTGTTTTTGCAATTCATCAGAAGCTTTCTCCATGTCTTTTTTTACATCCTCTTGCACATTCTTGTCATTAGGGATGTCCATTGGAGCTTTTAATTCTTTATTTTGTTTGTCTAAATCTTCAAGTTCTTTCTTAATAACGTCAAACTCTTTATTGATGGCATCTTGATTTTCCTTGTTATTTTCTTTAGTGTCATCAGCTAATTTATCTTCCTTCTCAGCTAACTTATCTAATTTATCGGCGATTTGTTCCGCTTTTTGTTCAACATAAAAACGTTTAGTTAATTCAACTAATTGCTCTAAATTCTGTTGTTGATTTTTGGCATTCTGTTTTAACTTGTCTGCCTTATCAAACAATTGATCTTTTTCTAATTTCTTAGAAAGCTCTTCTAATTCCTTTAACAGCTTATCGTTTTTCTCGGCTTGTTTTTCGGCATCTTCTAATCTTCGAAGTAACTCATCTTTGTCTTTATCTTGAGATTTTGGATTAAATTCTTCTAAATTTTCAGATAGCTTTTTAGTAAATTCTTTCATCATTTCGTCTTGTTGTTTTTGACGATTGATAAAGTCTTCCACTTTCTTTTGATCTTTGAAATCTAAGGTAGATTTCTCTTTATTCATTTTTTGAAGTTTGTCCAATTCTGAGATTTGCTTCTCTTGATTTTGAAGCGATTTTTCTAAACTATTGATGTTTTCATTCTGCTCTTGCAGTTGTTTGTCTTCTTTTTGGGTATCTGTAAGCTCATAATGAAGAAAAACAGAAGATTTTGAGCTTTTAAAATTGTTAACTACATCATTATCAAATACTTCAAAGTAATATTCGTAATTTACACCTTGCTCAATTGATAAACCATTAGGAAACGAATAAATAAATTGGTCAACGGCTTGTTTATTAATGGCTAAATTCGCTTTTCGAACTGCGTTTGGATTTCCTTTCGGATAAAAAACAACTTGTAACTTCGATAAACCATGATCATCGGCCACTTGACCAATCATCATTTTTGATTTTAATTTTAAAGAATCAGGCGCAATTTGAACTGAAATTGTTGGATATTGATCTTTAATCGTAGCGATTTGATACGACAATTTTTCAAACTCATTGATGTTTTTGTTCGATGTAATTACTTCGTAACTTAAATTATCCATGATTCTTCTTGAAAGCGAAAAGTTATTTTCTTTATTCGTAAAAGCACTTAATTGGTTGTTCGATTTGAAACTAACCTTATCGGTTGCCAAAGCGTTAATTCTCCAATTCACAACTGTTCCTTCCGGAACAACAGCATTTCCAGTTCCTTGAATAACATCTGATTTTTTACCTAAATATGAAGGATACTGCAACACCATTTCAAAGTTGGCAATAGTTGGCACATCCACCACATTAATCTGATACTCTTTCGAATTCAAACCATTTGCTAGAAGCGAAAAAGTAACATCTTTAGATAATTTGGAAAACGTATATTCAAAAACGCCTGGCTTTGTACTTTGTAAAAAATATTCTTCATCACCAATTTGAATTGCCACATTTTCAGGCATCACTTTTCCTTGTGTTTTCACTTGAAGTACAAAATCAGAATTCTGTTGTGCTGTTAACGATTTATTCAACACTACAAATTCAAATGGAGCAGGCGGAGCGAATTTCGTTTCATAATTCACCACGCGAGTAAAACTATTGGAGATGATTTCGGAATTTCCGGTAACGAAAAACAAAATCAGTAAAAGAATTGGAAGAATCGCATAAGGCAAAAACTTCTTATTCTTAGCAAAGTTCACCGCGTTTGAAAACGGAATTGGTTGTAACGAAGCTGCTTTTTGTTCGATTGAAGCTGCTAATAATTCCGAAGTTTGGCTTTGGTTTGCCAATTGTAAAAAGTTCAACAACTTGTCTTGTACTTCCGAAAAATGATTTCCAATGATTTCTGAAGCTTGTTCATAATTGATTCCTTGTTGTAATTTAAATAATTTAAACAACGGAAAAGCGATGAATCGAATCAATAAAAACGATTCAACACCAACGAACAACCAAAACAAAATGGTTCTTCCTGAAGTGGATAACCATAAAAAGTATTCAATCAATAAGGTAAAAATGAAATACAACAAGCCTAATCCGATGAAAAGAATGACTCCTTTTATCAGTTCATTGGTGTAAAACTTCTTGATAAACCCTTCGAGTTTATAGAAAATAATGCTTTTCGCTTCCAAAATTGTTGATATACTGTTTATAACCGATAAAAATACAACATCTTCCTAGATTTGTCAATAGGTTTTTAGTGAAACTTAACATTTGCAGCATCGGATTGTTTATAACCTAATGATTTTCTAAAATCTAAATTCTTACTTCTAAATAGGAATCGTATCTTTGCACAAAATTTAATTAAATGTCAGTAAGAGTAAGATTTGCACCAAGTCCAACTGGACCTTTGCATATTGGCGGTGTTCGTACCGCTTTATTCAATTATTTATTTGCCAAAAAACATGGTGGTACTTTCTATTTACGAATTGAAGATACCGATCAAACACGTTTTGTTCCTGGAGCAGAAGCTTATATTTTTGAAGCTTTAGAATGGTTAGGAATTGCGCCTGATGAGACCGTAGGAAAAAACGAAAAATTTGGACCTTATCGTCAAAGCGAACGTAAAGCGATGTACCAACAATATGCGGACCAATTGATTAATTCAGGTTGGGCATATTACGCTTTTGATACGGCTGAGAGTTTAGATGCAATGCGAAAAGAAGCTGAAGCCAATGGAAAAACGTTTATTTACAATCATTCGGTAAGAGAGCAATTGGATAACTCATTGACTGTTTCACGTGAAAAAGTGGAAGAGCGAATTGCAGCTGGCGAACATTATGTAATCCGTTTTAAAACACCTGTGAATGAAATTTTAGAATTGAAAGACATTATTCGTGGCGATATTAAGTTTGATACAAATTTATTAGACGATAAAGTATTATTCAAATCAGATGGAATGCCAACCTACCATTTAGCTAATATTGTGGATGACCATTTAATGGAAACTTCGCACGTGATTCGTGGTGAAGAATGGTTGCCAAGTTTGCCTTTACATCATTTATTATACAAAGCTTTTGGTTGGAACGCACCCGAATTTGCACATTTACCTTTGATTTTAAAACCAATTGGAAATGGAAAATTATCAAAACGTGATGGCGATAAAATGGGATTCCCAGTATTTCCTTTGGAATGGAAAACAGAAGAAGGAATTTCATCGGGATATAGAGAAAATGGATTTTTTCCAGAAGCGGTTATCAACTTTTTAGCGTTATTAGGTTGGAATGACGGAACCGAACAAGAGATATTCTCGTTGGAAGAATTGGTGCAAAAATTTGATTTAAATAGAATTCACAAAGCAGGGGCGAAGTTTGATCCAGAGAAAAACAAATGGTTCAATCATCAGTATTTACAAATGCAAAGTGATGCAAGCTTAGCAGAAAGCTTTAAAAAAATATTAGATAAAAAAGGAATCTCGACTTCACTTGATTTAAAAAAAGTGGTTTCTTTAATTAAAGAAAGAGCGCATTTCGTAAATGAGTTTTGGGATTTAGCGGATTATTTCTTTGTAGCTCCAACATCTTACGATGAAAAAGCAGCTAAAAACTGGAAAGAAGAAACACCAGAATTGATGCAAAAAGTGATTTCGGAATTAGAGAAAATTGAAGATTTTACATCCGTTAACATCGAAACCTTATTAAAAGAATGGATGACAATCAACGAAATTGGAATGGGTAAAATAATGCAACCGTTACGATTGAGTTTAGTAGGAGCTTTAAAAGGTCCACATTTATTCGACATCATTGAAATGATTGGAAAAGCAGAAACGGTGAAAAGAATTGAAAAAGCGATTGCTAGTTTATAATAAATACCGCTTTTAAAAATTAACCGCAGATTAGTGATAAAAACTAATTCTGCGGTTTTTTTATGGATGATGTAACTTTTTAATTTAATAAGCGTATAACCTTTATAACTAAAACTATAAAATTATGGAGTTTATCATGTTTCCAATTATTTTCATTGGATTAATTGTTCTTTTATCTTCTTTCTTTACTGTGAAACAGCAAACTGTTGTTGTTGTGGAACGTTTTGGAAAATTTCAAAGCTTAAGAAATTCAGGTTTACAACTTAAAATTCCAATTGTGGATAGAATTGCTGGTCGTGTTAATTTGAGAATTCAACAATTGGATGTCATCATCGAAACCAAAACGAAAGATAACGTATTCGTTAAAATGAAAGTTTCGGTACAGTTCAAAGTGTTACAAGAAAAAGCATACGAAGCGTTTTATAAATTAGAATATCCTCACGATCAAATTACGTCTTATGTATTTGACGTAGTGCGTGCTGAAGTTCCAAAATTAAAATTAGATGACGTTTTCGAAAGAAAAGATGATATTGCAATTGCAGTAAAACGTGAGTTAAACGAGGCGATGACAACTTATGGTTATGATATCATTAATACATTAATTACTGATATTGATCCAGATATTCAAGTTAAAAATGCGATGAACCGTATTAACGCGGCTGACCGTGAAAAAACAGCTGCAGAATATGAAGCAGAAGCTGGAAGAATCAGAATTGTAGCAAAAGCTAAAGCAGAAGCAGAAAGTAAAAGACTTCAAGGTCAAGGTATTGCCGACCAAAGAAGAGAAATTGCTCGTGGTTTAGTAGAATCGGTTGATGTGTTGAATAAGGTGGGAATTAATTCTCAAGAAGCTTCGGCTTTAATTGTAGTAACACAACATTACGATACGTTACAAGCAATTGGTGCTGATGCCAACAGTAATTTAATTTTATTACCAAATTCACCTCAAGCAGGTAGCGATATGTTGAACAACATGGTAGCAAGTTTTACAGCAAGTAACCAAGTAGGTGAAGCCATGAAAAATGCACACAAAACCAAAAAGGTAAATAAGAAAGATGCTTCAAACGAAAATTTCGGAATTGAAAATTCAGAAGAAGTATAATTAAATTATCAAAATTAATTTTAAAACCATCAATTTTTAATTGGTGGTTTTTTTGTAACCAAATGTTAGAAATCTACAAATTCCGTGATAATTTTTTAAAAGCAGTTGCAAGAAGAGAAAATCAGAATAAAATTACTTGGATTTTATATTAAAATTAAAATAAAGCGATTTTAGACACTTTTAATACTAAAGATGTAAAAATACTTTAGCTAAAAAAGTTATTGTATTAAAATTAATTTATGAAATTCACTTTTTTAAGTTTTTAATTATTAAAAAATTTATTTCAATAGTTTTTATTAATGATAATAAAAATAGATTAAAAATAAGTTTAGTATTAGTGTAGTTTATTTTAATAAAATGGAAATAAAAAACCTGCAGAGAAAATTTTGCAGGTTTAAATTATTTAAAAAATCTCGACTTCGCTCGATTTGACAAAAATCTGAAATTTTTATTGTTCTGAAATTTTTGCCCAAGTATCTCTTAGTCCAACTGTTTTGTTGAAAACTAAATTTTCTGGTGTTGAATCTCTATCTACACAGAAATAACCTAAACGTTGAAATTGGAAATGATCTAATTCTTTTGAAGTAACCAAACTTGGTTCTACATAACCTGTAATTACTTTTAATGAATTTGGATTAATGTATTCTTTAAAATCTACTTCCTTGTCTTTATCTGGACTTTCATTAGTGAATAATCGATCATAAATACGAACTTCTGCTTCTTTTGCATGAGGAATCGAAACCCAATGGATTGTTCCCTTTACTTTTCTTTGACTCGCTTCTGTTCCACTTCCTGATTTAGAATCTACGTCATAAGTAGCGTGAATTTCGGTAATATTTCCGTTTTCGTCTTTTATAACAGATTCACCTTTAATGATATAGGCGTTTTTCAAACGAACTTCAGTTCCTAAAGTCAGACGGAAAAATTTCTTGTGTGCTTCTTCTTGAAAATCTTCTCTTTCGATATATAATTCTTTAGAAAACGGCA
>NZ_CALBSN010000062.1 GCF_937967675.1 uncultured Flavobacterium sp.
ATTGCAAAATTAGTGATTTTTTCTTTAAGAAAATCAACAATATAATTTTTTGTAAATCTTTCGCTTTCAAAATGTCCAATATCAGCCAAAAGTAACTGATTTTCAGCTTCATAGAATTGGTGATATTTTAAGTCGGCTGTAAGATAAGCATCTGCTCCTGAGGAAATTGCATTTTTTATAGCAAAACTTCCGCTTCCGCCTAACACGGCTACTTTTTTTATTGATTTTCCTGTAAAAGTGGAATGTCTAATACCTTCACATTGCAATTTTTCTTTAACCAATTGCAAAAACTCGGTTTCAGAAAGTGGATTTTCGAACTCACCAACGCGTCCCAAACCAATATTTTGATGTTTGTTTTCCAATTGATAAATTTCGTATGCCACTTCTTCATATACATGATTTTTGAATAAAGCTTTCAAGATTTTCTCTTGCAAATGCTTTTCAAACGTCATTTCAATTTTAATTTCTTCGTTTTCTACAAATTCAAAACGTTCGCCAATTTCTGGATTCGAATTTTCATTTCCCATATAAGTTCCAATTCCTTTCGAATTAAAACTGCAATCTTCATAATTTCCAATCGTTCCGGCGCCGGCATCAAACAAAGCGTTTCTTAATTTTTCAAAGTTTTCAGGAATCGTATAGGTAACCAATTTTTGAATGTAATTTTCTTTCGGAATCAACACTTTCGAATGTTTCAATCCTAATGCATCACAGAAAATTTTATTCACACCTTTTTGATGATTGTCTAACGCAGTATGAACAGCATAAATCGCAATGTCATTTTTAATTGCTTTTAAAATGGCACGTTCCACATAATTTTTACCCGTAATTTTCTTAATTCCCGAAAACAAAATAGGGTGGAAGCAAACGACCAAATTACATTTTTTCGAAATTGCTTCATCAATTACCGATTCCAATGCATCATGACAAACTAAAACGCCATCAATTTCTTGATTCGGGTTTCCAACTAAAAGCCCTACATTATCAAAATCTTCGGCATAACCTAGTGGCGCCATTTCTTCAAGAATCGAAAGTATATTGGAAAGTTTCATGATACGAAATTTAAAAAATGTTTATACAAATTAACGAAATACCCATTAGAAATGAAATGATAAAGGACATAAACTTTAATATAAAGATAATTTATTATACTTTCGTAATATGATTTTGTTACGAAAAATACTTTTTCCTTTGGCCTTTTTGTATTGGCTAATTACGTTTATCCGAAATTGGCTTTACGATAACGGCATTTTTAAAAGCTACTCTTTTGATATTCCAATTATTGCTGTTGGAAATTTAAGCGTTGGAGGCACAGGAAAAACGCCTCAAATCGAATACTTAATCCGATTGCTTTCGGATAAATATAAAGTGGCAGTTTTGAGTCGTGGTTACAAACGTACTTCAGAAGGTTTTATTTTGGCGGATGAAAACGCTACTGCGAGTTCTATTGGTGATGAACCATTTCAGTTTTATTCAAAATTTCCGAATATTCAAGTAGCAGTTGATGCTAATCGTAAAAACGGAATTGAAAATTTACTACAAGTTCTAAATAAACCAGATGTAATTTTATTAGACGATGCTTATCAACACAGAAAAGTAAAAGCTGGGTTTTATATTTTGCTTACGGCTTATGATGATTTGTTTTGCGATGACTATATTTTGCCTTTCGGGAATTTACGCGAACCCTCTTCTGGAAAAAAACGTGCTGATATGATAATTATCACAAAATGTCCGAATGATTTGTCCGAAATTGCGCAGCAGAAAATCAGAGAAAAGTTGAAGGTGAAACAACAAGTTTTCTTTACCACAATTAAATACGATGATTATGTTTTTGGAAACGAGAGTCAATTATTAGTTTCCGAAATTCAATCAGAAAGTAAAGTATTGGTTGCCGGAATTGCAAAACCTAAATTGTTTTTAGATTTTCTTAAAAATGAGGTGGATGAAACTTTGGTGTTTCCAGATCATCATCATTTTTCGAAACAAGATTGTGAGCAAATTTTGGCTAAAGCCAACGGAAGAAAAATAATTACAACAGAAAAAGATTTTGTTCGTTTAAACGGATTGTTGCCAAAAGAGCAATTGTTCTATTTACCAATAAAATCAACTTTTTTAAATACAAATATTGATAAAACGATAGAAGATTATGTGGGACAAGGTTCAGGAAACAGTTAGTTATATTAAAAATAAAACCAATTTCACTCCAGAATATGGTGTTATTTTAGGTTCAGGATTAGGAGGATTTACAGAAGATATTACGGTTGAGTATACTTTACCTTATTCGGAGATTCCAAATTTTCCAGTTTCAACGGTGCAAGGACATAAAGGGGCATTGGTTTTTGGAACGATTCAAGGGAAAAAAGTAGTGGCGATGCAAGGGCGTTTTCATTTTTATGAAGGATACGACATGAAACAAGTAACGTTTCCTGTTCGTGTAATGAAATATTTAGGCGTTGAAAAACTAATTGTTTCTAATGCTTCGGGAGGTGTTAATCCGGCTTATAAAGTGGGTGATGTAGCAGTAATCACAGATCATATTAATTTAATGCCAGAACATCCACTACGTGGACATAACGACGAACGATTTGGGCCAAGATTTGTAAATATGAGTGAGCCTTACTCAAAAGCAATGATTGCAACAGCATTTGAATTGGCCAAAGAATTGAATATTGATTTGAAAAAAGGAATTTATTTAGGGTTGCAAGGACCAACATTTGAAACGCTTGCAGAATACAAAATGGTAAAAGCTTTAGGGGCAGATTGCGTTGGAATGTCAACTGTTCCAGAAGTTATTGTAGCACGTCACATGGACATGGAATGCTTTGGAGTTTCTGTAATTACCGATATGGGTGATGAAGATAATATCGAAGAAGTAAACCATGATGAGGTTTTACAAGCAGCTCAAAAGGCAGAACCTCATGTAAGAAATTTAATTAAGAATTTGATTGCTCAGTACTAGTTAAGTATTTGGTTACCACTTTATAGAAATGCTCTGGTTCAAAAGGTTTGGTGATTACTTTATTCATACCATAGGACAAGAGCATTTCTCTATTTTCATTCAGAGAGATTGCAGTTAACGCTACAATAGGAGTACAAGTGTTGAATTTTCTGATTTCACTAGTAGCCTCAGTTCCATTTATACCTGGGAGGTGGACATCCATAAGGATTAAATCATAGTTGTTAATTTTAGCTTCTTCAATTGCATCTTCTCCATTGTCGATAATTTTACATGAAATACCTCTTTTTTCTAACATTTTCTGTGTAATCATCTGGTTAATTTTATTATCCTCAACTAACAGTACTTTTTTCTTAATAAAAATGGATTGATATGGTTTTATAACTTCATCTTTAGTTTGATTGTCTATACCTTTTTCAAATTGGAGTTCAAAACTAAAAGTACTTCCTTTCCCAGATTCACTCTGAAGATGAATTTGACTGCCCATCAATTCTAATATTTTCTTAACAATCGAAAGTCCAAGTCCAGTTCCGCCGTAAGTTCTATTTATCTCAACAGAACCTTGACTAAAACTGTCAAAAATAGCATCTTGCTTATCTTTTGGTATACCTATTCCATTGTCTTTAATTTCGAAATAGATAGTTAGATTATTATTTGTTTCATTTTTCTTTTTAATTGTACACCATACATCTCCATTTTTACTGAATTTTATTGCGTTGTTAAGTAAGTTGATTAAAATTTGAGATAATTTTGTTGGATCGCCTTTTAAATTACAATCAATTGTTTCATCAAAATTTAAATGACATTTTATGTTGTTTTCATGGATGAATTCTTTAAAAGAAATTACAATGTTTTTAGTTAATTCAGATAAGTTAAAATTGATTTTTTCAATTACTACTTTGTCAGACTCTAAACGGTTGATTTCTAAAATATCATTGATGAAGTTAAGTAAGTAATTTCCAGAAAATTCAAGTGATTTTAAATAGTTTAATTGACTTGCTTTTGGTTTTTCTTGAAGTAAAAGATAAGTAATACCATTAATTGCATTTAAAGGAGTTCTTAATTCATGACTAACTGTTGATAAAAAATCAGCTCTAGCTTTTGATGCGCTTTCCGCTTTTTCTTTTTCAATTGTAAGTTCTTTGTTTTTTTCTTTTAAAAGTTTATTGGTACTAATTCTAATTTTATTGTTTTTATATAAGGATAGACTTAGTAACGATAAAATGGATATCAAAGCAATACTTAAAATGCTTATCAATTTTGAAAAACGTAATGTCTTTTGCTGGCTTTTTTTTTCTTTATCTAATTGTTCAATTGTTTTGAGTTGTTTGTCAAACTGAATTTTGTCAACTGTAGTTTCTGCAACATTATTTGTATAATATTTTCCAATAGAATCCGTAAGATTTATATATTTTTTTAAATATAAATTCGCACTTATGGTATTTTTATTTTTTTCATAACTATTACTTAATAACTTGTAAATGCGTTTAGTTAATTGTATGTCATTATTACTGTTTTCGTTGGTTTGATTAGCTAGATTTAAATAATTAATCGCTGTTGAATAATTTTTCTTTATAATTTCAATTTCACCTAATTGAATGTAAGCCTCAGTTTTAGTGCTCAATAAAGCATCATCGCTAATGTTTTCTGTTACATTTTTTAAAATCTCAATAGCTTCATTGTATTGTCTTTTTTCTTTTTTTATTATGGCTTTTTGGAGGTTAATTAACTCTATAGCTTCTAAAAAATTTAATTTTTTATAAATATCTGTTGCTTTTTCAAAATATATTTCAGCAAAAGAGATGTTGTTTTTTTTAAGATAACATTTGCCAAGCCCATAATAAGAAAGGGCTATATTAGAACTAGGCTCATTTTTATTGTAAATATTTATGGCTCTTATATAGTAATCAATAGCTAAATTATTTTTTTCTAATTCATAAAAAATTATGGCTAATTGAAGATAGGAATCCGCAAGTTTGTCTTTTGAGTTGTTTTTTTTTGCGTAATCAATTGCTTTTTCTGTATATAGAATAGCATTGGTGTATGATTTTTTAGCTTCTTTATTGAAGAGTCCTATTTCTAAATAATAATCAGTACTATCACTTATTTCCCCTTCATTTTTATAAACAGACTGTGTATAACTGTTTGAAGTTATTAATAAAATAAGTATGACAAGTCGCTTTATCAAGAAAAGTAGAGTTAAATTTAACCCTGCAATTTAAAGTTTTTTGGCGATAATAAAAACTTTATTTTTTAGAAACGAATGTAATTAAGTCAATTAATCGAGAAGAATAGCCAATTTCATTGTCGTACCAACCTACAATTTTAACCATTTTGTCAATTACAGAAGTTAATTGTGCATCAAATAAACATGAGTTTTGATTTCCGATAATATCCACAGAAACTATTGGATCTTCAGTATAATCTAAGATTCCTTTAAAATTAGTTTCAGCAGCTTTTTTAAATGCTTGATTGATTTCTTCAATAGAAACTTGGCGTTTCACATTGAAAGTAATATCCGTCAAAGAACCATCTGGAACTGGAACGCGAATACCACAACCACCAATTTTTCCGTCTAATTCAGGAAATATTTTTGTTAATGCTTTTGCTGCGCCCGTTGTTGTAGGAACAATAGATTGCGCTGCACCACGAGCTCGGCGTAAATCTTTATGAGGTTGATCGTGTAAACTTTGGTCGGTAGTGTAGGAGTGAACGGTGGTGATGTAAGCTTGTTCAATTTCGCACAATTCTTGAATGATTTTAATCATTGGAGCGGCATTATTTGTAGTACAACTTGCGTTGGAAATAATGGTTTCGCTTCCGTCTAAAATGTGTTCGTTTACCCCTAAAACAACAGTTTTTATTTCATCCACTTCAGAAGGTGCAGAAAGAATTACTTTTTTCGCTCCAGCTAAAATATGTTGGTTAATCTCTTCAAATGTTTTGAATTTTCCAGTCGATTCAATAACAATATCAACGTTTACTGATTTCCAATCTAAATTCTTAATTTCTCTTTCATGAAAAAATAAATAGGATTTATCATCAATACTAATCGAATCCTCAGAAAACGAAACTTTCTGATTCAGAACCCCGTGAATGCTATCGTATTTTACCAAATGCGCCATTGTTTTGTTATCAGCAATATCGTTGATGGCAACCACTTCAATAGTAGGATGATTCAAAAGCAATCGGAACAAATTTCGTCCAATTCTTCCAAAACCATTAATAGCAATTTTTATTTTTGTTTCAGGTTTCAAGTTTTTTTTGTTTCAGGTTTTTATCTGGAATTCAATTTACTATTCACTAATTACTTATCACTAATCACTAAAATTAATGAATGTGTTTCTCCGCATGGTAAGACGAACGTACTAAAGCGCCACTTTCCACATGTCTAAAACCTAATTCTTTTCCTATTTGTTCGTATTTCGCAAATTGTTCTGGCGTGATATATTCTTTAACCGGTAAATGTTTCTTACTTGGTTGTAAATACTGACCAATAGTAACAATATCCACTTTTGCATCGGCTAAATCGTGTAAAACTTGAATCACTTCTTCCTCCGTTTCACCTAAACCTAACATGATACCCGATTTAGTTCTTTTGATGCCTTGCTCTTTCAAATAGCGTAACACTTCTAAACTTTTTTCATATTTCGCTTGGATACGAACTTCACGCGTCAAACGTTTTACGGTTTCCATGTTGTGCGAAACTACTTCTGGAGCTACTTCAATAATTCGGTCTAAATTTCTTGTGTTGCCTTGAAAATCTGGAATTAACGTTTCTAAAGTCGTATTAGGATTCATTCGGCGAATCGCTTTCACGGTTTCTGCCCAAATAATCGAACCCATATCTTTTAAATCATCGCGGTCAACACTAGTAATTACGGCATGTTTGATGTTCATAATTTTGATAGAACGCGCTACTTTTTCAGGTTCGTCCCAATCCACCGTTTCAGGTCGACCGGTTTTAACACCACAAAATCCGCACGAACGTGTACAGATATTTCCTAAAATCATGAAAGTTGCGGTTCCTTCACCCCAACATTCACCCATGTTAGGACAACTCCCCGAAGTACAAATGGTATTCAGTTTGTATTTGTCTACTAAACCTCTAAGTTCGGTGTAGTTTTTACCGGTTGGTAATTTTACGCGTAACCATTTTGGTTTTGGTTCTCTTGGTGGAAAAACATTGTCAATAGCCGTGTCCATAATCAAAATTTTGATAGGCAAAGATAATTAGAAATGGTGGATTTCTATAAAAGAATGTAAAGTTTTAAGATTTGTTTAGAAGTTTATTTTCCAGAAATAATCTCCGCTAATAATTTCTTAGCTCGTAGCAGTTTGATTTTGATGTTGTTCAGTGGTTCATCAATTTGCTCTGCCATTTCTTGGTAGGTCATTTCTTGAAAATAACGCATTTGAATGACTTCCTGATAAGCAGGCTTTAATTGTTTGATGTATTGTAGTAATTGAGCTAAATTTTGCTCGATAATCAATTCGTCTTCAGCAGAATTGGAATCGTCTGCAACGCTATAGGCTTGATGGTCTTCTTCGTCATTCATTTCAATAAATAAAGACGATTTCTTTTTGCGAAGCATGTCTATATGAACGTTTTTTGCAATCGCAATCAACCAAGTATTAAATCCATATTCGGGATTATACGTTGCGATTTTATCAAACGCTTTCGCGAAAGTTTCAATGACAATGTCTTCAGTATCGGTTTCGTTTTCGGTGCGTTTTAGCATGAATCCGTACACTTCATTCCAGAAAAAATCCAATAAAAACGTGAAAGCAACTTGGTCTCCCTTTTTTGCTTTTTCAATGTTTTCTTGAATAATGACCGAATTTACTTCCAATGTACAGGTTTTGAGATGAGGTTTCTAAAAAATACGCTCAGTTGCGTAAAGATAAGCACAATTTCGATAATTGGATACCAATACATAACATCTTTTTCTTTCAATTTCCCAGCGGCATAACCTAGAGAAATCCATGAAAATAAATATCTAAAAACGATTATTCCAGTTACAATCATCCATTGGAATTGAAACGCTAACAAAACAATAGCCAAAACTAAAAACCAAAACTGACTAAAGAAAAATAATCCCAACTGAAATTTATCAAATCCTTTGTAGTATTTCGCAGTCGTAGCATGTCTTCTTTTTTGGTAAACCCAAGACGAAAAAGTAGTTTTTGGTTCCGAAAAAGTAAAACTTTCAGGTGTGTATAAAATTGCCGTGTTCTTTTTGTTAGCAGCTTGATTGATAAACAAATCATCATCACCCGAACGAATTTTCATGTGATCCATAAAACCTCGAACATTGAAAAATTCTTCTTTTTTATAAGCTAAATTGCGCCCAACACCCATATAAGGTTTGCCGATTTTTGCCCAAGAAAAATATTGCGTAGCGGTTAACATCGTTTCAAAACGAATGATTTTGTTTAGGAATGAATTCTTCACTTTTTCGTAAGCGCCATAACCTAAAACAATCGTTTTTTCTTTGGTGAATTGAGTTGAAATTTGCAACAACCAATCGCTTGACGCTGGATAACAGTCCGCATCGGTAAATACTAAATACTCATTTTTTGCGGCTTTAATTCCTAAGGTTAACGCGAATTTTTTATTACCCCAAAAGGCTTCATTATTTTGAACTTTTACCAACTTTATATTCGCATATTGTTTTTCGTAACTTTCAAATAATTCCAAAGTTTCATCGCTCGAAGCATCGTCAATTAAGACAATTTCGTAATCAGGATAGTTTTGGGTAACCAAAGTTTGAAAATACTTTTTGATATTTTCTTCTTCGTTTTTAGCACAAACAATGATTGAAATAGGTAAACGTTTCGGAGTTCCTTCGGTTTTTTTACCAAATGAGAATTTTCCGAAAATAAAAAGGTAATAAATAAATTGAATAAACACGATAACCGCAAAAGCGATTAAGAGTATTGTTAGTATCATAAATTTTGAAAATTAAGAGTGCGAAGGTTCGCTGCAATCTTTCATTTGTTCAGGAGTTTTTCCGCAGTAGCTGCAGTTTTCTCCATCTTTATTCAAAAACGGACTTTGGCTAGCACAAGTTCCAGCAAATTTTCCGTCTTTTTTTGCCCAAATTTTTATCGCGATACCTGCAAACGCAAGTCCTAAAAGTCCAATGGTTACTAATACAAGTTTCATCTTTTTCTATTTTGAACTGCAAAATTAATTAAAATCCAAATAACAAATCTCAAATTCCAAACAAATCTCAAAAACAAATTCAAAATTTTTGGAACACAGATTTAAGAAATGGAAGAAATCTTTAAAGTTGAAAAATTTAGCTCGCGGATACAACAGATTTGCTAATGCAAAATGCAGATTTAAAAGAATTTCTTATGGTGCCTATGAAAAGTGAAACGTCCGAAGCTTCGATCCGATATTTCGGATTAAAATCAATACAAAGCAAATCTAATGTGTCTATGTGTTTTAAAAAGAATACAAAGATTTTAAACTCCCCACTAAATAATATTCACTTCCGCTTCTATTGCAATTCCGAATTTTTCTAAAATCGTTTGTTGGATATTTCTCGAAAGTGCTACAATTTCGGCTCCTGTTGCCGTTCCGTAATTGACTAAAACCAAGGCTTGATTTTTATGTACACCAGCATCACCAAAACGTTTTCCTTTAAAACCGGCTTGTTCAATTAACCAACCTGCAGGAACTTTTACTTCGGTTTCTGAAACTACATAATGCGGCATTTCTGGGTGAAGTGCTTTTGCTTTTTCGTAAGCTTCTTTTGAGATGATTGGGTTTTTAAAGAAACTTCCGCTATTGCCTAATTCTTTTGGATCAGGTAATTTACTTTGGCGAATAGCAATTACAGCGTTGCTAACGTCTTTTAAGGTTGGGTTCTCGATTCCGTTTTGTTTTAATTCGGATTCAATTGCACCATAAGTAGTAGAAACTTTATGATTTCTCTTCGTTAATTTAAAACTGACAGAAGTTATGATGTATTGATTTTTTAATTCGTTTTTGAAAACACTTTCACGGTATTCGAATTTACATTGCGCATTGGTGAAAGTTTCGATTTCTAATGATTTTAGGTTTAAAGCTTCACAAGAAAACATCGTATCTTTGATTTCTACTCCATAAGCTCCAATATTTTGAATTGGTGTCGTACCAACGTTTCCTGGAATTAAGGATAAATTCTCAATGCCACCAAAATTTTGGTCGATGCACCAAAGTACGAACTCATGCCAGTTTTCACCAGCTTGTGCTTTTACAATGACAAAATCATCATTTTCTTCAACAATTTCTCTTCCTTTTAAATTCACATGAACGACTAATTTTTCGATGTCTTGTGTTAAAAGCATATTGCTTCCGCCTCCCAAGATGAAAATATCAGAATGGTTTGAAATCACTTCTTTTAACTCACTAATAGAAGAAACAGAAACAAATTGCTTTGCTTTAGCATCAATTCCAAAAGTGTTGTAATTTTTTAGAGAGAAATTGGTTTGAATATGCATTAGAATAATTTTTTTCAAATGTAATGTTTATGTGGTAATTTTCAAATTCAACATTATGGAGTATTTTTTTTGGAACACAGATTAAAGAAATTTTAATAATTTTTAAAATCTGTTCCATCTGTGTTCCTAAAAATTATTGAAATTTAAATCGGAAATATTTTATACGATTGATGCGTTTCTTTAATAATCATCTCAGTTCGTTCGGCATGTGTGTCGGAAATAAAAATTTGTCCAAAAACGGCATCATTCACCATGGTTACTATTTTTTGCACACGCGTTTCGTCTAATTTATCGAAAATATCATCAAAAAGAAGAATCGGTAATTCGCCACTTTGTTTTTTCATGAACTCAAATTGAGCCAACTTTAAAGCAATCAAAAATGATTTCTGTTGACCTTGTGAACCAAATTTCTTAATTGGGAAACCATCAATCTCAAAAACCAAATCATCCTTATGAATTCCAGAACTTGTATATTGAATAATTCTATCTTTTTGTAGCGATTCTTCTAAAAGCGATAATAAATCTTTTTCGAACAATTGACTTTCGTATCGTAAAGCAACCGATTCATTTCCGCCAGAAATATTCGAGTGATGCTTTTGGAAAATCGGAATGAAATCGTTTAAAAATTGGTTTCTTTTTTTGAAGATTAATTGTCCGGTTTCGCTTAATAATTCGTTGTAAATAGCTAAATTGTCTACATCAAAAGTTTGGTTTAAAGCGAAATATTTCAATAAAGCATTGCGTTGTGCTAACGTTTTTTGGTATTGAATCAGCAATTGTAAATATTGGTTGTCTAATGTTCCAATTACACTATCAATAAATTTTCTGCGAGTTTCGCTTCCTTCTACAATCAAATCGGCATCAGAAGGAGAAATGATTACTAAAGGAATTAATCCCAAATGTTCAGAAAGTTTTTCATAGACTTTTCCGTTTCGCTTAATGGTTTTTTTTTGCCCTTTTTTTAAACTGCAAACAATTTTTTCTTCTTTTCCGTTTTTTTCAAGTAAAGCATCAATCACAAAAAACTCTTCGCCATGTTTGATATTCTGAACCGCTAACGGATTAAAATAGCTCTTTCCGTAGGCTAAATGGTAAATAGCATCTAAAATATTGGTTTTTCCAACACCGTTTTTTCCAACAAAACAATTAATTTTAGCGTCAAAATCAAATTCGATTTGGGCTAAATTCTTATAATTAAGTAAAGATAATTGTTTTAAAAACACAATAATTAAAGGTTGTTAGATGACTAAATATAAGACTTTCTGCAAAAGTAAATTGAAAATCTTAAAAATATCTACAAAAATGGTTTTAAATTTTAATAAAAATTATATTTTTGCACCTCATTAAATTAAAAATAAATGGCAACATATAACAAAAGAGGTTACAAAGCTCCAAAACCTGAAGAAGCAAAAGTTGAAAACGAGTTTGACGAAGTAGAAGCAGTTGATGTACAAGATAGTACTACAGCTGAGGTTTTTAATGCTTTAGATGAAACAGCTTCAAAAACTGAGGATTGGGTAGCTAAAAATCAAAAACTACTTTTAGGTATTGTAGGTGCAATTGCGATTGGAACATTATCTTATTTGTTATACAATCGTTTTGTTGTTGAGCCTAAAGAAGAAAAAGCTGCAAACGAAATTTTCCAAGCACAACAATATTTTCAACAAGCAGTTGATGCTACAGAAAAAAATGATTCTTTATACAATTTAGCACTTAAAGGTGGTGAAGGTAAATTAGGTTTTATTGGAATTGCAGAGCAATATGCTGGTACTGATGCTGGAAATTTAGCAAACTACCACGCTGGTATGGCTTATTTAAACCTAGGTGATTTTAAAAATGCTATCACATATTTAGAGAAATTCAAATCTGATGATGCTATTTTAAAACCTATCGCTTTAGGAGCTATTGGAGATGCTTTATCTGAAACTAATAAAGTAGATGATGCTATTACTTACTACAAACAAGCGGCTGAAGCTTCTGAAAATGATTTCACTACGCCAAGATACTTATTCAAAGCTGCTCAATTGTATGTGACTGCAGGAAAAAAAGCTGAGGCTAACAAGTTATTTGTAGAAATCAAAGAAAAATATGAAACTTCTAAAGAAGGAATGAATATTGACGCTTTCATTGCAATGACAGAATAAGAATGGCAACAGAAAATAAAAATTTATCCAATTACGATAAAAACACAATCCCAAACGCGAAAGATTTTCGGTTTGGGATTGTTGTTTCAGAATGGAA
>NZ_CALBSN010000063.1 GCF_937967675.1 uncultured Flavobacterium sp.
TGCAAGGCTTTTTTGTGATCGCGCCAGGATTCGAACCTGGGACCTACTCATTAGAAGTGAGTTGCTCTATCCAGCTGAGCTACGCAACCTAAAGTTGTTATCGTCGGGGTGGCAGGATTCGAACCTGCGGCCTCCTGCTCCCAAAGCAGGCGCGATAACCGGGCTACGCTACACCCCGAAAAAACAAAAAAGCGGAGAGACAGGGACTCGAACCCTGGCGACGGTTACCCGTCGACAGATTAGCAATCTGCTCCGTTACCACTCCGGCACCTCTCCTATTATTGTTGTAAGAACTTATCTTTTTTGCGGTTGCAAATGTATATTTTCATTCTTAAATATACAACATTTTAAGGAGTTTTTTTAAATATATTTTTATAATTTTTTAAAAAACACTTACAATCAATACAATAGCATTTCAATAAAAACCAAACCATATTATCGAAATCTAAATAAAATCGATTTTCTAATTAGAATAACCTTAAAAACCTTGCCTCAATTCGAATAAAAATAGTAAATTCGCAATTCAAATAATAAACCATTTTATCATGAATAAAAAAGTAGTTATCGTTTCTGCTGTAAGAACTCCAATTGGAAGTTTCATGGGGGCTTTATCTAGTGTACCTGCTACAAAATTAGGTGCTGCTGCCATCAAAGGCGCTTTAAATAAAATCAATTTAGACCCTAAATTAGTTGACGAAGTATTAATGGGAAATGTAGTTCAAGCTGGAAACGGCCAAGCTCCTGCCAGACAAGCCGCTTTGTACGCTGGTTTATCTGAAAGTGTAGCTTGTACTACTGTAAATAAAGTTTGCGCTAGTGGTATGAAAGCCGTTATGCAAGGTGCTCAAGCTATTATGGCTGGCGATGCAGAAATCGTTGTGGCTGGTGGTATGGAAAACATGAGTTTGATTCCTCATTACGTTCATTTAAGAAATGGCGTAAAATTCGGACCAACTTCTTTAGTGGACGGAATGCAAAAAGACGGTTTAACTGATGCATACGACAACAACGCTATGGGTGTTTGTGCCGATTTATGTGCTTCTGAATACAACATTACAAGAGAAGATCAAGATAACTTCGCAATTCAATCTTATGAGCGTTCTGCGGCTGCGTGGGAAGCTGGTAAGTTTGATGCAGAAATTGTTCCGGTAGAAGTTCCTCAAAGAAGAGGTGACGCTATCGTAGTTACTAAAGACGAAGAATTCACTAATGTAAAATTAGATAAAATCCCTTCATTAGCTGCCGTTTTCACAAAAGAAGGAACGGTTACTGCTGCTAACGCTTCCACTATTAATGATGGAGCTGCAGCTTTAGTTTTAATGAGCGAAGAAAAAGCGCAATCGCTAGGATTAAAACCTTTAGCCTACATTAAATCATATGCTGATGCAGCTCAAGAACCAAAATGGTTTACAACTGCACCTGCAAAAGCTTTACCTAAAGCATTAGACAAAGCAGGTTTAACTGTTGCTGATGTTGATTTCTTTGAATTCAATGAAGCTTTCGCTGTAGTAGGATTAGCTAATGCGCAAATCTTAGGATTAGACAATAATAAAATCAATGTAAACGGTGGTGCAGTTTCTTTAGGTCACCCTCTAGGATGTTCTGGAGCTAGAATTATTGTTACTTTAATCAATGTTTTAAATCAAAACAATGCTAAAATTGGTGCAGCTGCTATCTGTAATGGTGGTGGTGGTGCTTCTGCAATTGTTATTGAAAGAGCATAATTTATTAACTTTTATTAATGATGAATTTTGAATTTTAATTACATTTGTAATTGAATTCTTAATTCATCATTTTTTATTAGACCCAACATATGTTTGGAATTTGTAATTTAGCCATAGTACCCGTAAGAGCCGAAGCCAGTGATAAAAGCGAACAAGTTTCGCAATTGTTGTTTGGTGAACACTTTAAAATTATAGAAATGACTGCCAAATGGGTACAGTTAGAAATTGCTTATGATGGTTATATTGGTTGGATTGATTCAAAACAATATCAAGCTATTACCGAAGAGCAATATCAAATTTTAAACAATACTCCAATTGTTTTAAATGCTGATTTAGTAGAATATATTACCACTCCAAATAATCAATTAACTTCTATTACAATGGGTGCTTCATTATCATTCTTGGATATTGAAGAAATTAACACCAATAAATATAGTTTTGAAGGAATAAAGATATGCGGTGAAAAACCAAAATCTGATTTTATAAAAACGGCTTTCATGTATTTGAACGCACCTTATTTATGGGGTGGAAAAACACCTTTTGGAATTGATTGTTCTGGATTTACTCAAATGGTGTATAAATTAAATGGTCATAAACTTTTACGAGATGCTTCAGAGCAAGCAACACAAGGAGAAGCCTTAAGTTTTATCGAAGAAAGTGAACCAGGAGATTTGGCATTTTTTGATAATGAAGAAGGCAATATCATTCACGTTGGAATTATGATGGAAAACAACTATATCATTCACGCCTCAGGAAAAGTACGAATTGACAGACTAGACCACTTAGGAATTTACAATGCAGAAACAAATCGACATACTCACAAGCTTAGAGTAATTAAGAAAATAATTTAAAAAAAACTGTTAAAAAGGAAGCGAATAAAACTTCCTTTTTTTTATTTCCTTATTTTTGAAAAAACTATTGCAATGAACAGAAGCTTTACTTCATTTTTTATATTTTTTATTTCACTTTCTATTTGGGCACAAGCACCTCAAAAACTCAATTCTGTAGAAATCTACGAACAAATTCAAAAACTAAACTTTTTAGGTAAAGTACTCTATTTAGCAGCACATCCTGATGATGAAAACACAAAACTTATCACCTATTTTTCAAACCATTATCACGCACAAACGGCTTATTTATCCTTAACTCGTGGCGATGGTGGTCAAAATTTAATTGGAACCGAATTGCGTGAAAAATTAGGCGCCATCAGAACTCAAGAATTATTAGCAGCTAGAAGAATTGATGGTGGCGAACAGTTTTTTACGCGTGCAAATGACTTCGGGTTTTCAAAAGAACCGAACGAAACTTTTGCCATTTGGAATAAAGATGAAGTAATGGAAGACGTGATTCAAGTAATGGAAACGTTTCGTCCTGATATCATTGTAAATCGTTTTGCGCACAATACACCAGGAACTACTCACGGACATCACACCGCTTCTGCAATGTTGAGTTTAGAAGCTTATGACATCATAAAACACAAACCAAAACGTATTTTTTTCAATACTTCTTGGTGGTTTTATGGAAGTCAGGAAGCATTTGATGCTGCTGATAAATCAAATTTTCTAGCTATTAATTCTAATGTGTTTTACCCATTAAAAGGAAAAAGCAATAACGAAATTGCCGCTTTAAGTAGAAGTCAACACAAATGTCAAGGTTTTGGAACTTTAGGAACACGTGGTGACGAAATCGAATATTTAGAATTGCTAAAAGGTGATTTACCAAACAGTAATAACTTATTTGAAGGTATCGATACTTCTTGGAACCGTGTGAAAGGTGGCAATGAAATCGGTAAAATTCTATACGAAATTGAAAAGAATTTCAACTTTGGAAACCCTTCTGTTCATATTCCAAATTTGATTCAAGCCTACGATTTGATTCAAAAATTAGAAGATTCACATTGGAAAGAAATCAAAACGAAACAAATTATCAAAATTATTGAAGCTTGTAGCGGTTTGTTCATGGAAGCCATTGCTGATTCAGAAACGATTACAAAAGATAGTAAATTCAATCTTCAATTGGAGGTGATTAATCGTAGTCAATCGAATGTAAAATTGATTTCGATTAATGCCTTAAATATCAAAAATGAAACGCAAAACAAACCTTTGAAAAACAACGTAAAAGTAAGTCTTGAATTCAAAGATGTTGTTCTTGGAAATGCGGTTGATTATTCGAACTTATTTTGGTTAAAAGAACAACAAACGGAAGGTATGTATCAAGTTTCGGATAAATCGATTCGTATTTTACCTGAAATTTCTACTTCGTTTCCTGTAATTTTCACTATTGAAATCGAGGGAAAAACTATCGAATTCGTAAAGAATATTACTTACAAATTCAACAATCCGGATGATGGTGAAATCTATATTCCTTTCACAATTTTACCAGAATTTACTTCTACAATCGAACCAAAAGTTATCATTTTTAATTCGACCCAACCTAAAGAAATCACAGTAAAAGTAAAAGCACATAAAGCTAACGCTTCGGGAAAATTATCGTTAGCAATTCCAGAAGATTGGAAAATCGAACCTAAAGAAATTCCATTTGCAATTGAAGTAAAAAATGACGAACGTAAATTCACCTTTAAAATATATCCAACGAAAGCAGAAATTACATCCAAAATGGTTGCTCAAATTACCAATTCTAATGGAACGATTTTAGACAAAGAATTGGTTACGATTCAATATCCTCACATTCCAAAACAAACGATTTTAGTAACTTCAGCATCAAAAGTGGTAAAATTAGATATTGCTACAAAAGGTAAAAACATCGGTTACATCATGGGCGCTGGTGATGAAGTGAATAAAAATTTAGAAAACTTAGGTTTCCAAGTGACCAATTTGAATCCAAATGAAATTACTACTGAAAATTTAAAATCATTCGATGCTGTAATTTTAGGAATTCGAGCTTTTAATGTCGTAGACGAATTGAAATTTAAAAATAAAACACTATTCGATTATGTAGCTAATGGCGGAAATGTTATCGTTCAATACAACACAACTAACAATTTGATTACCAAAGAAATAGCACCCTATAACGTAAAACTTTCAAGAGATCGCGTTACCGATGAAAATGCAAAAGTTACTTTCTTAGCACCGAATCACAAAGTGTTAAATCAACCAAATAAAATTACTGAAAAGGATTTCTCAGGTTGGGTTCAAGAGCAAGGATTGTATTATCCAAACGAATGGAGTTCCGAATTTATTTCTATTTTAGCTTCCAACGATCCAAACGAAACACCAAAAAATGGTGGTTTACTAATCGCTAAACACGGAAAAGGAAATTACATTTACACTGGATTAAGTTTCTTTAGAGAACTTCCCGAAGGCGTAAGTGGCGCTTATAGATTATTGGCTAATTTAATTGCACTAGATAAATAATGGAAGAAAAACACCGTTGGAAAAAAAGTTATAGCATTGTACTGATTTTGAATGCTATCTACATTTTAATTTTCTATTTACTAAAAGAAATTTATACCTAATATGGAAAATTTAGATTGGATAGTTTTATCAGTCACTTTATCGTTTATCGTCATTTACGGAATCCTGAAAACCAAAGGAAGCGCCAATGTAAAAGACTATTTATTAGATAACAACGAAACGCCTTGGTTTACCGTTGGGGTTTCGGTTATGGCAACACAAGCAAGTGCGATTACTTTTTTATCAACGCCTGGGCAAGCCTATCATGATGGAATGGGATTTGTGCAATTCTACTTTGGACTTCCGTTGGCAATGATTGTAATTGCTTATACTTTTATTCCGATTTACCATCGATTAAAAGTATATACGGCCTACGAATATTTAGAACAACGATTCAACATTGAAACTAGAACTTTAGCTGCAATTTTATTTTTAATTCAAAGAGGTTTAGGTACTGGAATCACTATTTATGCTCCTTCAATTATTTTATCAGCATTATTGGGTTGGAATTTGAACATGCTAAATATCATTATTGGTATTTTAGTAATCGTTTACACTGTAACAGGCGGAACTAAAGCGGTAAATGTTACCCAAAAACATCAGATGTTCGTAATTATGTCGGGAATGTTTATCATTTTCTTTTACATTTTAGCGAATCTTCCTCACGAAGTAGATTTTTCAAATGTACTTCATATTGCAGGGGCGAATGAAAAAATGGACATTCTAGATTTCTCTTACAATCCTGAGACACGTTACACGTTTTGGAGCGGAATTACCGGTGGATTCTTCTTGATGCTCTCCTATTTTGGAACTGACCAATCTCAGGTAGGTCGCTATTTATCTGGAAAATCGGTAAAAGAAAGTCAAATGGGATTAATCATGAATGGAATTTTAAAAGTTCCCATGCAATTTTTCATTCTTTTAACTGGAGTTTTAGTTTTTGTTTTCTTTCAATTTAACGATGCTCCATTGCATTTCAATCCAACAAATGTTGAGAAAGTAAAGGCTTCGGAATACAAAGCAGATTATGAAAATTTAGAACAAAAGTTAACCCAAATCAACACGGATAAAAAAATTGTGAATCAAATTTATATCGAACAATTAAAACACAATGAATTTGATAATCCCATTCTGAAAAAACAAATGGTTGCGCTTTCTTTGAAAGAAAAAGATTTGCGTGAAGATGCGAAAGAAGTCATTAAAAAAGTAGACGAAAAAACAGAAACTAATGACAAAGATTATGTTTTTCTCTATTTTATATTAAATTACCTTCCAAAAGGACTTTTAGGCTTACTTTTAGCCGTGATTTTTAGTGCAGCTATGTCATCAAGTGCATCTGGATTAAATTCACTTGGCGCTACTTCAGCTATTGATATTTACAAAAGAAATGTAAGTAATAAGTCAGACAAACATTATGTAGTTGCTACACAATATTTTACGGTATTTTGGGGAATTATAGCAATAGGATTTGCTTGTATTAGTTCGTTATTTGAAAATTTAATTCAATTGGTAAACATCATTGGTTCTATTTTCTACGGAACTGTTTTAGGTATTTTCTTGATTGGATTTTATATCAAATATATCAAAGGTAAAGCAGTTTTCATTGGAGCTTGCGTAAGCCAGTTAACCATTTTTTACATCTTCTATTTAGATGTAGTAAGTTACCTTTGGTTAAATTTTATTGGAGCACTTTTAACAATAACGTTATCATTCTTATTTCAAAAATATTATAATAAACATAAAAAAATCCCGATATAATCGGGACTTTTTTTTATGTAGCAAATTATTTAGACCATTCAGCAATGCTATCTTTATTCATTTTTTCATAATCAGCATTTCCTGCTTTAACTGATAAAGCTAATGATTCTTTAGCAGTAGCAATAGCTCCTTTTTTATCACCTAATTTTGCCTGAATTAAAGATTTTAATCTCAAATACCAAAAAGGTACATCTTGTCCCTTTGGAGCATTAGTAACTGCCAAATTAACCCAGGTTAAAGCTTTGTTTAAATCTCCATTTGATTGATAATAATATTGAGCTGAAGAAAAATAATCTGTAGCTGAAGGACCTGCTAACGTTTTTTCAATACTTTTCATTGCCATCTCTTGAGTTGGAACAGTAAATGGAATAGTTACCAGAGTTCTTTCCCAAGACAATTCAATTACACCAGAATCATTAGTTAAATTATTCAAGAAAATTGATAAAGATTCTACTGACTTATTCAATGTTTCTGGTTTAACTGTAACTTTCAAAGCTACTTTTGATTCATCCCAATTATCAGGTAATCCCCAATTATTAGTATCTGAATAAAATATTATATCCCAATTGTCAGCTTTTGGAGTTGAAAATAAAGCATATTTCCCTTTTTTAAGATCTTTTCCAGCAATCTTAACATCTTCACTGAAAGAAATTGTGGTATTAGCATTAGCGCCTGTTCTCCACATTTTTCCGTAAGGCACTAAATCCCCATAAACAGTTCTTCCTTTTGCACTTGGACGTGAATATTCTACTTGAACTGTAGTTAACCCAACAACTTGCTCAACTTTGGCAGAAGGACTCGATTGAGGCGTTTTAACTTGTGCTTCAACCATAAAATTGGCTAATATAACAGCCAACATAACAATAATTTTTCTCATAGATTTTTGTTTTTAAGATGCCCAAATTTACAAATTGTGAACAAATCAAATGTTAATTAATACTTAAATGATATTTTTTTGTTTAATTTATAACTAAAAAGTTTAAACAATTTAATACTTTTACAAAAAAAATAAAATGAAAATATATCGATTACATACCAAACAAAATTTACCTATTAGCATTGACAAAGCTTGGGAACTTCTATCTGATCCAAAAAATTTGCAATTAATTACTCCAGATTATATGGGATTTAAAATCCTCTCAGGAGCAGACAGACCAATGTTTCCTGGGCAAATTATACAATATATAGTTACTCCTGTTTTAGGAATTCCAACCAAATGGGTGACCGAAATCACGCATGTTGTGGACAAACAGTATTTTGTAGACGAACAGCGTTTTGGTCCCTATGCATTGTGGCATCACAAACATTTTATCAAAGAAATTCCAGGTGGAGTTGAAATGGAAGATATTGTAGATTATAAAGTGCCTATGGGAATTTTAGGTCAATTGGTCCACCCTATTTTAGTGAAACCAAAATTAGATGAGATATTTGAATACCGAAGAAAAAAATTAATCGAACTATTTGGTGAATTTAAAGGATAACATCATGAAAAATATATTATTAATTGGTGGTTCTTACGGAATTGGATTAGCCATAGCAAAAGAACTACAATTTGAAAATAACGTTTATATCGCTTCGAGAAGTAATGAAAACTTAGCCGATGTTAAAGCAACTCATATTACATTCGATGCAACAAAAGATGCTATAGACACTTCTCAATTACCTGCTGTAATTGATGGTTTAGTTTATTGTCCAGGAAGTATCAATTTAAGACCTTTTAAAGGATTAAAACCAGAAGCTTTTGAAACCGATTTACAAATTAATTTCATAAGTTTGGTAAAAGTAATTCAATCTGTTTTACCAAACTTATTAGCATCAGAACAAGCGAGTCTTGTAACTTTTAGTAGTGTTGCAGCCACTATGGGAATGCCATTTCATACTAGCGTTGCAGCAGCAAAAGGAGCAATTGAAGGTTTTGCAAAAGCATTAGCAGCAGAATATGCACCAAAAATTAGAGTGAACGTTATTGCGCCATCATTAACCGATACACCTTTAGCCGATAAATTCTTGAATAACGAAACCAAACAAGAAAAATCAGCAGAGCGTCATCCATTAAAACGATTTGGAAAACCAGAAGACAGCGCACAAATTGCAACCTTTTTATTAAGTGATAAAAGCAGTTGGATTTCGGGACAAATTTTCCATGTGGATGGTGGAATGTCAACATTATTAGTAAACGGATAAAAAATTAAAAAACAACTTCAAGTTCAAACTCAAAATCAAACTTGAAACTTGAAACCTGAAACAAAAAAATATGAACATCTTTTGGTTTAGACGCGATTTAAGAGTAGATGACAACATTGGACTTTTTCATGCTTTGAATAGCGATGAAGAAGTTTTACCTATTTTTATTTTTGATGAAAACATTCTATCGCAATTACCAAAAAATGATGCTCGTGTTAGTTTTATACACGAACAATTAGAAAAAATTCAATCGGAATTAAAGAAGCATGGAAAATCATTAGCGGTTTTTCATGGCAAACCAATAGAAATCTTCGAAAAACTAGTTGCTGAAAATAGCATTTCATCGGTTTACACCAATCACGATTACGAACCTTATGCTCGCAAACGTGATAAGGAACTGAATCAATTATTTGTAAGTAAAGGAATTTCATTCTTAACTTCTAAAGATCAAGTTATTTTCGAAAAAAGCGAAGTAGTTAAAGATGATGGAAGTCCATATGTAGTCTACACGCCTTATTCAAAAAAATGGAAAGAGAACTTTAAGAAGATTAAATTGGTTCATTATCCATCAGAAGAAAAATTGGATAGAATTGCGCAGCACTCCTACCCTTTTTTATCGTTGTCCGATATTGGTTTTGAAAAATCGGAAATTAAAATTACTCCTTTTGATGTTTCCGAAAGTTTAATTCAGAATTACGAAGCCACTCGCAATTTTCCTGCTTTGAATAAAACTTCTTATTTGGGAATTTATCTACGTTTTGGAGCGGTTTCTATCAGAAAAATGATAGAAAAAGCTATCGCTGAAAAGAACGAAACCTTTTGGAACGAATTGATTTGGCGCGAATTTTTCATGCAAATCTTATGGCATTTTCCACACACACAAAATGCAAGTTTTAGACCAAAATATGATGCCATTATTTGGGAAAACAATGAAGATTTATTTCAAAAATGGTGTCAAGGAAAAACCGGTTATCCTTTTGTTGATGCTGGAATGCGTGAATTGAATAAAACCGGTCATATGCACAATCGCGTGCGTATGATTGTTGCTAGTTTCCTATGCAAACATCTCTTAATCGATTGGCGTTGGGGCGAAGCTTATTTCGCTCAAAATCTTTTGGATTATGAAATGGCGAGTAACGTTGGGAATTGGCAATGGGCTGCAGGTTCAGGAGTGGATGCCGCACCTTATTTCCGAATTTTTAACCCAACAGAACAAATCAAGAAGTTTGATAAAGACTTAAAATACATCAAAAAATGGGTTCCTGAATTGGAAACTCAATATTATCCAAAACCTATCGTAGACCATAAAGAAGCTCGAGAAAAATGTTTAAAAGTCTATAAAGAAGCTGTTGGTTAGGATAGCGTTGCCCTAAACACTATAAAATGTAAAAAAATGAAAATTGTTTGGTTCAAGAGAGATTTGCGTTTGCACGATCATGAAGCCTTACATGAAGCCTTATCGACTTCTGGGAAAACGTTATTGCTTTACATTTTCGAACCTTCGTTGATGAAAGATTATCATTATAGTCAACGTCATTTTGATTTTGTCAAACAATCATTAGAAGCATTACAGAAAGAACTTTTAAAATATCACACTCAAATATTAATTGTTCAAGGCGAAGCAATTGCAGTTTTTGAAAAACTTTCGAAACTTATTTCCATAAGAGCGGTTTATTCGCATCAAGAAACGGGAATAAAATTAACTTTTGATAGAGATTTAGCTGTTGCTAAACTATTAAAAATCAAAGGAATTACATGGAATGAATACATTACAAATGGAGTTATTCGTGGCATCAAAAACCGAAAAACTTGGAAAGAAGATTGGTATGATTTTATGGATAAAGATTGTCTTCCGTTTCAGCCTACACCAAGAAGTTTTGTCAAATACATTGAAATTGAAGAATTAGAAAATCATTTCGAAATTCCATCAATTCAAACGATTCATAATCCCAATTTTCAGAAAGGTGGCGTTCCAACGGCTTTACGCTACATGAAATCTTTTTTTGAAGAACGTGTACAAAATTATAGCAGTCATATTTCAAAACCAGAATTAGCAAGGAAAGGTTGTAGTCGTTTATCACCTTATATTGCTTGGGGAAATTTATCTATTCGACAAGTGTATACCAAAGCTTGGGAATTACATCAGCAAGGAAAATTCAAGCGTCAGATTTCTAATTTTGCTTCTCGATTACGTTGGCAAGCGCATTTCATACAAAAATTTGAAATGGAATGTTCAATGGAATTTATCGCCGTAAATAAAGGTTATCGCAATTTGAATCAAAGAGTTAACGAAAAATATCACAAGGCTTGGATAACTGGAAAAACAGGTGTTCCGTTGGTTGATGCTTGCATGCGTTGCCTAAATACGACAGGCTATTTGAATTTTAGAATGCGTGCATTAGTGGTTTCGTTTTATACGCATCATTTGTTCCAACCTTGGCAAAATTGTAGTCCGCATTTGGCCCAACAATTTTTAGATTTTGAACCAGGGATTCATTATCCCCAAATTCAAATGCAAGCTGGCGTTACAGGAATTAATACATTACGGGTTTATAATCCTGTTAAAAATTCGTACGAACATGATGAAGATGGAAATTTCATTAAAAAATGGGTTCCAGAATTAGCCAATATTCCAACCGAATTCATTCACGAACCTTGGAAATTAACTCCAATAGAATCCATGTTGTACGGTTTTGAATTAGGACGAGATTATCCAAATCCTATTGTGAATTTAGAGGAAGCTAGAAAGTTTTCGAGTGATTTCTTTTGGTCGATGCGAAAAAATGAATCGGTTAAAAAAGATAGCAAACGTATTTTAGCGAAACATACGTTACACGATCAAGAAATGAGTTAGTTCAAATCTCGAACTTTCTCAAAATTCAATTCATTGAAATGTCGAATAACGACATTAGCTTTAGATAAATCTTGGTCTTTAGAATGAAAACTATCGTAACCCACACAAAAAATTCCCGCTGAAACTGCGGCTTGAATTCCGTTGGTGCTGTCTTCAATTATGATGCAATTTTCTTTTGGAGCAATTGATAAACTTGCAGCGTGTTCAAAAATAGCAGGATGCGGTTTCGACTTCGGAAAATCTTCACCTGAAACGATATGTGTAAAATATTGATGCAAGTTAAAACGAGTAAACACTCTATTAATCGTCACCTTTGAAGCCGAAGAAGCTACAATTAGCTGAATTCCGTTTGCGTGTAAATCTTTGATTAAGTTTTCTACTCCTTCAATTAAATACAAATCTTCTTTCAAATCGAAAGCTTCGTTAAATAAACTGCGTTTTCTCAAGATTAAATCTTCCACATCTTCTTGCAAATCGAACTGTGCTTTTAATTTCTGAAAGATATTTCGAGTGGAATTACCTGTAAAAGAACGATACATTTCATCTGAAACTTCGATGCTTAATTCATTAAAATGTTGATAATACGCAAAATGATGCACCGGTTCGGTATCTACAATTACGCCATCCATATCGAAAATTACAGTTTGTATCATTTTTAAATCTTTAAAATCTAAACTTTTTTTGGAACACAGATTTAAGAAATCATTATAATTTTTAAAATTTCTCCAATCAGTGTTCCTAACTTGTTATATCATTGGAAATTAGAATTCAAATTCTCTACCATCATCCGCCAAAAGCACATTTTCAAAAATAGTTTGTGCTTCTGTTTTAAAAGGTTCTATAGAACCGTAACGTGTGGAATAATGCCCTAAAATTAAGTTTTTAGCATTCGCTAATTTTGCGATTTTGGCCGCTTCTTTTGCTGTACAATGTTTTGTTTTTTCAGTATATTGTTGTTCAGAATCTAAGAAAGTAGATTCGTGATACAACACATCGACATCTTTGATAATAGGAACAATAGATTCATCATACAAAGTATCGCTACAAAACGCATAACTCATAGGAGCATCAGGTGGATACGAAAGCAATTCATTAGCAATCACTTCGCCTGAATCCAAAGTCACATTCCCTCCAGATTTAATTTTATCGAAATACACTTTTTCAATTATATATTTCGCAACCGCTTCTATATTCAAATGGCGTTTTCCTAACTTTTCTTGAAATAAAAATCCATTCGTATAAACACGATGATTTAACGGAATCGTTTTTACAATTACCGTTTCATCTTCAAAAATGACTTCGCTTTCTTTCGATTCTAATTCGTGAAAATATAAATTATAACCCGTAAACGAACCCGAAGCACGTAATTGCAATAAAATGATTTCTTTTATTCCTTTTGGACCATAAACGTGTAAATCGTTTTCTCGATTTAACAACATAAACGTTGAAATTAAACCTATTAATCCATAAAAATGATCGCCATGTAAATGCGAAATAAAAATATGATTAATACGAGAAAACTTGATTTTATGCTTGCGCAATTGCACTTGCGTTCCTTCACCACAATCGATTAAAAACATATGATTTTTTATGTCTAAAACTTGTGAGGTGGGATTCGTTATGGTTCTGGGAGTGGCTGCGTAACAACCGAGTATTTGTAGTTTCATTTTTTAGTGTTCAGTCGCAGTTTTCAGTCGCAGTTACTGAATACTGTAAACTGAGACTGTAAACTTTTATTAAAATCCTAAATCGCGTTCAATTTCGTCCATTTCAATCATGTCGTGAGCTTCTAAAACAGAAGGAACCACGTTTAAATAATTGGGAACTTTATTAAAATCAACTTCATCAGAAACAATAATCATTGATTTTTTTGCTTTTTTATGCGTTTTTGCCAACTCTTTAAAATGAGCTAAATCAGCATTAGAAAGGGTTTTATTATTTGACACATCCAAAATTAAATTCTGACCTTGAAACATATGATATTCATTGGTTAACTTTTCCACAAAAGCTTCCACATTGTTGTGGGTATCTTTAATTATTGTAGTATGTCCTTTTTGATCGACTTTCATTTGTTGAATTCTGAATTTATGCTAAGATACTAATTTTTAATCTTACTTGCCAATAAATAAATCACTGCCATACGTACTGCAACTCCATTTTCTACTTGCTCTAAAATCACCGATTGTTGTGAATCCGCTACATCTGAAGTAATCTCCACTCCTCTGTTAATTGGACCTGGATGCATGATTACGATTTCTTTATTTAGCGAATCTAATAATTCTTTGGTTACGCCGTATTGTTGGGTATATTCTCTTGTCGTAGGGAAATAACTTACATCTAAACGTTCGTTTTGCACACGTAACATATTCGCTACATCTGCCCATTCTAAGGCTTTACGAAGATTTGGTTCTACCTTTACTCCAAGTGATTCAATATATTTTGGAATTAATGTTTTTGGTCCGCATATTTTAACTTCGGCACCTTGCATTTGAAGTGCGAAGATATTGGATAAGGCAACTCTTGAATGCAAAATATCGCCTACGATTACGATTTTCTTTCCGCCAACATCGCCTAATTTTTCTCTAATTGTAAAACTATCCAATAAAGCTTGTGTTGGGTGTTCGTGAGCGCCATCTCCAGCATTTACAACACTTGCCCCAATATTTTGTGATAAAAAATGAGCCGCTCCAGGACTGCTGTGACGCATAACCACCATATCTACTTTCATAGATAGAATGTTGTTAACTGTATCAATTAAAGTTTCACCCTTTTTAACTGAAGACTGAGCTGCTGAAAAACTAATCACATCCGCTGAAAGTCGCTTTTGAGCTAATTCGAAAGATAATTTGGTTCTTGTACTATTCTCGAAGAAAATGTTAGCAATCGTAACATCTCGTAAAGACGGTACTTTTTTGATTGGTCGATTAATTACTTCTTTGAAATGGTCAGCCGTTTCGAAAATTAAATCGATATCTTGTTTGGTAATGTATTTTATTCCGATTAAATGATTTACTGATAATTCTTTCATTTATATGTAGTTGTGTGTTTGTAGTTATGTTATTTTGTTATTAGGTAAACGGCATCTTCTCCATCGTTTTCAAGCCATTTTACTAATACTTTTTCGTTGTTTATGGCATCTACTTGTCTTCCTCTATAATCAGGTTGGATAGGTAAATGACGACTAAATCTTCTATCTATTAAAGTTAAAAGTTCTACTTCTGATGGTCTTCCAAAGGATTGAATTGCAGTTAAAGCGGCATTAATACTTCTTCCTGTATACAAAACATCGTCAATGAAGACTACTTTATTATCTTCTACTAAAAAATCGATTTGGGTTTTGTTAGCTTCCAATGTTTTTTCGCCTCTTCTAAAATCATCACGAAAGAAAGTAATATCTAAAAATCCTAATTGTATGTTGGAAACTTGATATTCTGATTCTAAAATTTGTTTGATTCTTTCGGCTAAAAATTTACCTCTTGGTTGTAAACCGATTAAGATAGTATTTGAGAAATCTAAATGATTTTCAATTAGTTGACAAGCTAATCGATGCAAGATAATGTGTACTTCTTTTGAAGTGAGCAAAACTTTTTGACTCATAGTGTGTTGTTTGTACAAATTTAGAATTTATATTTCTAATAGCAATTGTAATGTAAAAAAAATCCCGTTACTAAAATTAGCAACGGGATTGATATTAAGAATACATTTTCTTTCTTAATTCTTTGATTTTTTCATCTTCTAAATATTCGTCAAATGTCATGTATCTGTCGATAGCTCCATTTGGTGTTAATTCTAAGATTCTGTTTGCAACTGTTTGCGCAAACTCGTGGTCATGCGTTGTAAACAAAACCGAACCTTTGAAATTATTTAATGAATTATTAAAAGCGGTAATCGATTCTAAGTCTAAGTGATTTGTAGGTTCGTCTAACATTAATACATTAGCTCTAATCATCATCATACGCGATAACATACAACGTACTTTTTCTCCTCCTGATAACACGTTACATTTTTTTAAGGCTTCTTCTCCTGAGAAAATCATTTTCCCTAAGAATCCACGAACATAAACTTCGTCGCGTTCTTCTTCGGTTTTTGCCCATTGACGTAACCAATCCACTAAGTTCAAATCAACACCCTCAAAAAACTCATGGTTATCTACTGGTAAATAGGATTGTGTTGTAGTAATTCCCCAATCAAACGTACCTGCATCTGGAGTCATTTTGTTGTTTAAGATTTCATAAAAAGCTGTTGTTGCTCTTGAATCTTTTGAGAAAACTACAATTTTATCACCTTTAGCCATGTTTAAATCTACATTTTTAAATAAGGTTTCTCCATCAACTGAAGCTGCTAAATTTTGTACATTTAAAATTTGATCACCTGCTTCTCTTTCGGTATCGAAAATAATCGCAGGATATCTTCTGCTTGAAGGCTTAATCTCGTCTAAATTTAATTTTTCAATCATTTTTTTACGAGAAGTAGCTTGTTTAGATTTTGCTACGTTCGCACTAAAACGACGAATAAATTCTTCTAATTCGGCTTTTTTCTCTTCCGCTTTCTTATTTTGTTGTGCTTTTTGACGTGCTGCTAATTGTGAAGATTCGTACCAAAACGTGTAATTTCCTGAATAATGTGTGATTTTTCCAAAATCAATATCTGAAACGTGGGTACAAACCGCATCTAAAAAGTGACGGTCATGCGAAACCACTAAAACCGTGTTTTCATAATTCGCTAAGAAATTCTCTAACCAACCAATGGTTTCAAAATCCAAGTCATTCGTAGGCTCATCCATAATTAACACATCTGGATTTCCGAATAAAGCTTGTGCTAATAACACACGAACTTTTAATTTTCCGTCCAAATCAGCCATTAATGTATAATGATACTCTGGACCAATTCCTAAGTTAGAGAGCATTGTTGCTGCGTCACTTTCGGCATTCCACCCGTTCATTTCGTCAAATTGTAACTGCAATTCTCCGATTCTGTTGGCATTCTCGTCTGTATAATCTGCGTATAAAGCATCCATTTCTGTTTTTACAGCATGCAATACTTTATTTCCCATCATAACGGTATCTAAAACAGTATATTCATCAAATAAGTTGTGATTTTGATTTAAAACCGACATACGTTTTCCTGGTTCAAGAATTACTCTACCAGACGTTGGTTCCATTTCCCCAGCAATAATTTTCATGAAGGTAGATTTACCCGCACCATTGGCACCAATGATTCCATAGCAATTTCCTTGCGTGAAAGTAGTATTTACTTCATCGAATAAAACTCGTTTTCCAAATTGAACCGATAAGTTTGAAACTGTTAACATTTTGTATTTTTATTAAAATTGTTGCAAAAGTACTAAATTTAGAAGATTTTTGATACTTTAATTTAGAATTAATATAGGTTTATTTTAACTGTACCTTAACAACTAGATTTGAATATATCTGATACATTTGTTTCTAGATTTAATAATCAAGTAGATGATTAAAGATTACACTAAATACTTTTTACCCCTATCTATTTTGCTTCTAACTACTTTAACTTCTTGTAAAAGAACGTTTAAAGAAGATGATTATGTTGCCTATTTTGGTGGAGAAATATTAAATCCGCAAGAAAAATATATATTATTCTTAAAAGACGATGAAGTAATTGACACCATTTATTTAGACAAAAATAATCGTTTCATACATAAATTTGACTCTTTACCTCCTGGATTATATAGTTTTAAACACAATCCTGAATATCAATATGTATATTTCGACAAAAATGATAGTTTAATGGTCAGGTTAAATACTTTTGACTTTGACAATTCAGTCGTATTTTGTGGTCGCGGAGATGAAAAGAACAATTTTTTAATGGAATTATATCTTAAAAATGAAGCCGATAAAAATAACATGTATGATAATTTTGATAAAGATGTAAAGAGTTTTATCAAAAATATAGATTCTAGTTTTGCTATTCGCAAATCTTTCTACTTAAAACGTAAGGCAGAAATTGGTTGGGATGAGAATTTTGATGTAGTTGCAAAAGCTTGTTTAGACTTTCATCATATCACCAAAAAAGAAATTTATCCTTATGCACACCAATTTAGAACAGGAGAAAACATTAGAACAAAACTCCCTTCTAATTATTACGAGCACCGAAAAGAAGTTGATTTTGAAAATGCACTCTTAACCAATTATTCACCATTCATCAAATATGTAAGTGTAATGTTAAACAACGTTGCGCTTCAAAAAGACCATCTAGATTTGAATGAGAATTCTTTAGAGAACAATATAGAAAAATTAAACATCACAGATACTTTAATTAAAAATCAGAAAGTTAAAAATGTGGTATTGAATAATGTTGCTTTGATGTACTTGTTAGAAGATCAAAACATGTACAACAATCAAAAATTTATTGAACGCTACTTACAACTAACTACTGATAAAGAAAACAAAAAAGAAATTTCTGAAATTTATAATTCAGTTCAAAATTTAAAAGTAGGGAATCGTTTACCGAAAATTGAATTTGTCAATAGTTCATATCAACCAGTAGACATTAATACACTAATTAATAAACCAACCGTTTTGTTCTTTTGGACGAGTCACGCTGAATCTCATTTTGCAGCTTCCCATAAAAAAGTAACCGAATTGCAAGCTAAGTATCCAAATTATGAATTTATTGGTATTAATGTAAATGATAATGATGCCAATTGGAAAAACGCTTTAAAGAAATATAATTTTGAAGGTATAAAAGAATTACACGCTATTGATTTTGAAACCATTAGAAAACAATGGGTGATTACAAAAATCCACAGAATTATCATCTTAAATGCGGATGGAACTATCAAAAATGGTTTTGCCAATTTGTTTGACGTGAATTTTGAACAGAATTTAAAATAAAATTAGTATTGTTTTTGGATAACCATTACTAATAAAAAAAGCGTTCTAAATTAGAACGCTTTTTGCTTTTTATATTCTTCAGAAATTATTTATTTCCTTTTTCGTAATCAGCAATAAACTGAGCAATTCCAATATCTGTTAATGGATGTTTCAATAATCCAGTAATTGATGATAAAGGTCCTGTCATAACATCAGCACCAATTTTAGCACAATTTACAACATGCATGGTATGACGCACTGAAGCTGCTAAAATTTGCGTTTCAAATCCGTAGTTATCATAAATTTGACGAATTTCATCAATTAAATTTAAACCATCTGTAGAAACATCATCTAATCTTCCTAAGAAAGGAGAAACATAAGTAGCACCAGCTTTAGCCGCTAATAAAGCTTGACCAGCTGAGAATACTAAAGTAACATTTGTTTTAATTCCTTTATCAGAGAAATATTTACAAGCTTTAACGCCTTCTTTAGTCATAGGTAATTTCACTACGATTTGTTCGTGTAAGTCAGCTAACTCCTCACCTTCTCTAATCATACCTTCTAAATCCATTGCATTTACTTCTGCACTTACATCACCGTCAACAATGTTACAAATGTCTACGTAATGTTTTAGGATATTGTTTTTTCCTGTAATGCCTTCTTTAGCCATTAACGATGGGTTTGTAGTAACACCATCTAAAATTCCTAATTCTTGTGCTTCTTTAATTTGCTCTAAATTAGCTGTGTCAATAAAAAATTTCATCTTTTTAAATTTTAAAGTATTGTGTGTTGTTTCGAAATGCAAAAGTACAAATAAAAAATTCCAAATTCAAGGGCAAGGACAAGTTGAGAAAATTTAAACGTAAATAGATTTAGAAGTTATATCAATTCTTTTTTTGAAAATTTTTAAAAATCCAACCATCATAACTCATAATTGAATTTTCATCACTTGTTGAACCTATAATTATTGAACAATCAAATTTATCAAATAATTTGTGCTTTATGTCTAAATCCCATAGCTCTGAAAAAGTTTTCTTCTTTAAAGTCTCAACAATCTTAGGATTATTTTGTTCACAATAATTTATATCAAAAAGAAAAAACAATTGATTAAATTTTGGATTTGAGTTTATTGGAACAATAGCTGTTTTTTCAATTTTACCATTATAAACAACATCACAATCGTATATTTCACCAAAAACTAATTCGAAAAAAGGGTTACTTAATTTTGAGAGTTCTTGATATTCTATATTTCCTTCACTTTGATGTAAAGCAGATTCAAAATCGTTTTGATTACACTTTGGACATCTTAATTTTTCGCCATCAAAAAAATATTCTACTTCTTGACAATTCGGACATAAAAATCTATTTTCCATTTTTGAATACCTTAAATTTGAAATAAACTTGAATGAACTACAACTTATAATGATTCATCAACATTTTCTCATACACCGTATCAGGCAAAATACGTTTTAGAACAATAGAAAACTTTTGCATGAAAGCCCCAACTTTATAATGTACTTTTGGTTTATCCGTTTTAATGATAGCAAAAATTGCTTCTGCCATTTCGTTTGGATTACTGCCGCTATCCACGTGCGAATCCATTTCTTTTAAAGTATTTCCGTAAGGAACTTCATAAGCTGAACCTTTCACAACTGGTGCATGATAACGTCCTGCAGCAATATTAGTGGCAAAATCTCCTGGAGCTACATTTGTAATTTGGATTCCGAAGGATTTTACTTCCATTCGCAACGCTTCGGTAATTAATTCTAAAGCGCCTTTTGATGCGGAATAAATGCCACGATAAGGCAATCCCATATAACC
>NZ_CALBSN010000064.1 GCF_937967675.1 uncultured Flavobacterium sp.
TTGGTTTGCGTGGTGCCGAAATGATTACCCAACGCATTAAACCGAACGTTGCCATAGTGACCGATGTTTGCCACGACACGACTACGCCAATGATTGATAAAAAAATTGAAGGCGATTTAAAAATGGGACGCGGACCCGTTATTGCATACGCTCCTGCGACACAAAACGTGTTACGTGAAATGATTGTGGACACAGCAGTAGAAAACAAAATCCCTTTCCAACGCCATGCTACTTCTCGCGTTACGGGAACCGATACCGATGCTTTTGCCTATAGCAATGGTGGTGTTGCCTCAGCTTTAATTTCGTTACCGTTGCGTTATATGCATACCACTGTAGAAATGGTACACCGCGAAGACGTAGAAAATGTGATTAAATTGATTTACGAAACGTTATTGAAAATTGAAAATAACGAAACGTTTAGTTATTTTAAATAAAAAACGTCAATTCGAGTGTTCTTTGTGAAGTGAAGCGGAACAAAAAATGTATCGAGAATAGTTTTTTTACCCCTAAAACCTAAAGTCCTCATGTATTTGAGGACTTTTTTTGTGCTTTTTTTTGAGATTTATGAAAATATGCAGAAAAACTACAGCAATAGTTTTATCAACTTGTTTTAAATTGCGACCATTGAATAGCATTAACTTAATAATATTTACTATTTACCTAAATACATTAAATAATCTCAAAAAAAGAAGAATTATACTAAAATAACTAAATTTACAACTTATGAGGAAATTTCTATTATTAATTATTGTATTCTACTCTTGCTTTCAAAGTTTGAATGCACAGGAAAATCATTTTTATTACTACAAAGGCCAAAAAATATATCTAACACTCGATAAAACAAAGTTAAGCATAATTACAAATTCACAGTTTGAGAAAAATTCAATTTCAAATTTATATATTAAAGATTTCAATTTATACTCTTCAGAAAATCTAAAATATTCTGAAATAGAGTTTTTAACAGAACCTACAGATTTAGAGTTTTATCAAAAGTATAATTCTCTAAAATCCAATCCATATATCAATCATGTTAATTTGTTTTTTAAAAGAGGTGATAATATTGCTTCAATTGGAATTTCAAACATTTTCTACATTAAGCTAAAAAGTTCTACTGATTATTCATTATTGCAAGAAAGAGCAATTGCAAAAGGAGCAATTATTGAAAAACAAATCCCTTTTATGCCTCTTTGGTATCAACTCAAAATAAACCCAAATTCTCTTCAAAACACTCTGACTTTAACTTCTGAATTATGGGAAACGGGTTTGTTTGAAGATATTGACCCAGGATTTTTATTTGATTTTGATAACGAACAAAATACCCTAAATAATACTCCTAACACTTCATTAATATCATCTTGTTCCAACGACACCAATTTTTCTTCACTTTGGGGATTAGATAATGCTACAAATCCAAATATTGATATTAATGCATGTCAAGCTTGGAATGTTTCACAAGGAAATGGTATTAAAGTTGCAGTAGTTGATGGTTCTGGAATTGAATTAACGCATAATGACTTAGCGGCTAACATCTATCCTTTAAGTTTTAATATGGAAATTGGTTCTTCTCCTAGCCAAGTAACACCAGATGACCCGCACAGTACTCACATAGCAGGAACAATAGCTGCAATAAAAGACAACAATTTACAAGTTGTAGGTGTTGCGCCTCAATCCAAGATTATGAGTGTAAGTCATAGCGGATTATTATTTCCTAGCATGGCTGCAAGTCAATATGCAAGTGGAATTAGTTGGGCTTGGCAAAATGGTGCAGATGTTATTAATTGCTCGTGGGGTGACCAAAATGGAGCTTTTAATCCTACTTTTAATTCCAGAATTTTAGAAGACGCCATAACAAGTGCTATGACACTCGGAAGAAATGGCAAAGGCTCAATTGTTGTTTTTGCTTCTGGCAATAATGGTGGTATTGATTATCCTGGAAACTTTCACCCAAATATTATTACTGTTGGTGCAATTGATCAAAACGGTCAAAGAGCATTTTTTCCTCCAAACCAGCAATCTGCATACGGAGCAAAACTTGATGTGGTTGCACCTGGTTTTCAAATAAGATCAACTTCAACACAGAATAGCATACAATATTTAAACGGTACTTCAATGGCTGCACCACACGTTGCAGGTATTGCCGCACTTATTTTGTCAGTTAACCCTTGTTTAACTCAACAACAAGTGGCTACAATAATTGAAACAACTTCTCAAAAAGTAGGTAGCTATGCTTATACAACAAATGCAAATCGTCCAAATGGCACTTGGCACAATGAAGTAGGCTATGGATTAGTTGATGCGTATGCTGCAGTTGTAATGGCTCAAAGTATGGGTTCTGCAACTTTAGATTTAATAGTAAAAGACAGCCAAGACGACACAGGAACTGAACCTAACACAGTAACACAATATATGTGGACAAGTGATAATATTTGGGTAAGAAATAATAACGACAATGGCTTAACACATCAAAATCCTGATTATTCTGCACTTGGTAATCCAAACTTTGTAATGGTTAGAGTTATCAATAAAAGTTGTGTGGCTTCAACAGGTAATGAACAATTAAAATTGTATTGGGCAAAAGCATCGACTGGATTAAGTTGGCCAAGTCCTTGGACTGGTGGGGTAAGTGTGCCATATCCTAATATGGGAAATCCAATTGGCACTTTAACCATTCCAGTAATTCCAGCAGGTGGAGAAACCATTTTAACTTTTCCATGGCAAGTTCCTAATCCTGCAAATTATGGTAATGATGGCGACCAATGGCATTTTTGTTTGTTAGCAAGAATTGAAGCCACAACAGATCCAATGACTTTCCCTGAAACAGGTGACTTAAATGGAAATGTAAGAAACAATAATAACATTGCTTGGAAAAATGTAACGGTTGTAGATGTATTACCAGATAACATTGAAAATCCCGGTGGTTTAGTAGCAGTTGGAAATCCTTTTAATCATCCTAAAACATTCTTTTTAGAATTAGAAGTTGCCGATTTAGAAACAGGAAAACCTATCTATCAAGAGGCAGAAGTTGGTCTAAAAATGGATGATGTTCTTTTTAACGCATGGGAAAGAGGCGGAAAAGAAGCACAATTACTCGACCCAACTGCCGAAGAGAAACGAAAAATTGTGAAAGGAAACAATGTAATTATTGATAATATTTCATTCAATGCTAATGAAATTGGAACATTACGATTAGATTTTAATTTCCTAACCAAAGAATTAACTGATAAAACAAATTATGCTTATCATGTCATTCAAAAAGATGCTGAAACAGGACAAGTCATAGGTGGTGAAACTTTTATAATTAATAAAAACCCAAGACCAATTTTTGAAGCAGAAGCACCAGACAAAGAAGTAGATTTAAACCAAGCCATTACCATAAGTGCAGAAGATATTAACGAACCTGCGATTTATAACTGGTATGACAAAGAAGGAAATTTAATCTATCAAGGAAAAGATTTACAAGTTGCTAATGCAGTTGCCGAAAAATTCAAGTTAGAAGTCATTGCAACTTCTGATGGTTTCAAAGATTACAAAGAAGTTGAAGTAAAATTAAAACCAAGTACGTTAGAGAATGTCACTCCAAATCCAGCTACAAATGCTATTATGGTAAGTTATAAACTAAACGGGGCAAATTCAGCTTATTTAATGATTTTAGGGAGTTATGGAACCACAAATTCCTCTAATAATTATATTTTAGATCTTAGTAGTTCTGAAACAAACATTAACATATCGAATTATCCAAATGGATTTTATACAGTGGCTCTTATTTGCAATGGGCAAATAATAGACGCTAAAACGTTAGTTAAACAATAAAAATATTTGTTATGAAATTGCCATTTACAAAAAATTTGCGTGAGCAAAAACCAATTATTAAAAAGGCGATACCATATGTTACCGCTAAAAAATTAAAATTTAAACACATGAAAAATTTATTCTTATTATTGGTTAGTTGCATTATTGTAAGTTGTAATAATGATGAACCCGAAACAACACCACCGTTTGTTCCTGTTACAATAAATCCTACATTAATTAGTAAACGTAATGTAGGTGTCAGCTCATCTGTTGGTATTTCGGAACAAAAAACTATTTACAATGAATCAACAAATTGGAATCTACTTTTAAATCAAATAGATTCATATTATTTACCCTTGGGAGAAGACTATTTAGCTCAACACTTTATAGAAACTAACGTCGATTTTACAAATTTTACTGTAATTGCTGTTTTCGATCAAGTTTATGGTGGCGGAGGACATTCAATAGATATAACAAATATTACAGAATATGAATCTAATATAGTTGTTACAGTAGAAAACTTATTAACTGGCAATGGTTCATCTGTAGTTACGCAACCGTATCATATTGTGAAAATTCCAAAAACAACTAAGCCAATAGTTTTTGAATAAAGTATATAGGATAACCAATACTGCATGGTAAGTTATAAACTAAACGGAGCAAATTCAGCTTATTTAATGATTTTAGGGAGTTATGGTACTACAAATTCCTCTAATAATTATATTTTAGATCTTAGTAGTTCTGAAACAAACATTAACATATCGAATTATCCAAATGGATTTTATACAGTGGCTCTTATTTGCAATGGGCAAATAATAGACGCTAAAACGTTAGTTAAACAATAAAAATATTTGTTATGAAAAAAAATATTTTAATTTTAGTCAGCATATTTTTTATAAAAATCGCACACTGTCAAACTTATCAATTAAGTAATAGTTTTGGCGTAAACGGAATAGTTCAAACAGAAAACATATCCGAACCAAAAAAAACAATAATTACTCCTGATAATAAAATCTTGACCATTGGTTATCATTTGTTAAATAGTCCTAATCCAAATTTAATTACACATTCATTTTTATTAAAATTAAATCAAAATGGAACACCAGATCAAATGTTTGGAAACAATGGTTTAATACAGACAAATATTGATTATAAAGACACTCCTTATGATGTTGTTTTTCAAAATGACGGCAAAATACTTCTTGGAGGTTCATTTACGATAGAAAATCCACTTTTAGGTGTTTTTCCCAATTCTCCTTATATTGCCCGTTATAGTAGTAATGGGATACCAGATTATTCATTTGCAGATAATGGCATTTTAAAAATTACTAATTTCAATTCAATTACTTCTACAAATTTATGTTCAATTGTTCCTCAAAATGACGGCAAAATTATTGTAGGTATTTCAGGTAACAACAATAATAATAATTTTTTTGGGGCACTGGTAAAATTGACTTCAAATGGTGTGATTGATACAAATTTTGGAACGAATGGAATTTTAACTTTTGGAGACTCAAATTTTAAATTTAATTTATTGAATCTTCTATTAACTGATGATAATAAATTCTTATTGTGTGGTTATGACAGCACAATATCATCTAATCCAAAAACAGCAATTATTAAATTAAATCTCGATGGGAGTTATGATACGTCATTTGCTAATAATGGTAAATTGATTACCGATATAAATATATCTAATTCTGTATTTGAATATTTAAATAAAATAAGTAAAAGTCCTGATGGAAATTATATTTGTGGTGGATATGTTGCAAATAATTATTTAATGATAAAATTTAATTTAAATGGCCAATTTATTGACACGTTTGGAAACAATGGAATATTTCAAAATTTTAGTAATATACAAGATTTTTATCTTCAGAATAGTAACATATTTTTGGGAGGTGTGCAATTTGAAAATGATGAGCCTATTTTTAAAATTATTTGTTTAAATGAAAATGGTACAATCAATACAAATTTTAATACCAATGGTTACTTATATTTAAATCCAACAAATCAACAAGATATTCTTAAAAGCTTTATTCTTGACAATCAATCGTCTATTATAATGTCTGGTAATTCTGGTATGTTAGGAAACTATAATGTGACTCATGCTAAAGTAGAATCAGAAAATTTAAATAATGAAAATTTCTGGATTGAAAGAGTTGAAATATTTCCAAACCCATTTAATAACTCATTAAATATTGATAACCCTGAAAAAATTAAATCAATTGAATTTTATGATTATTTAGGTAAAAAAATCAACATAGAATATAGTAGTAACTTTTCTGTAATTAACACAGAAAATCTAAAAAAAGGTATATACTTATGTAAAATAACTTGTAATAACGGTAAAATAGAGATAAAAAAATTAATTAAACATTAAATTAAATTATGAAATTGAATAAATTTAATGATTTTTTTAATTGCAAAGTAAAGGCGCGAATCCCTTCACGTGGCAAACTAAAAAACACAAAAAATCCCGCTTTTGCGGGATTTTCTATATCTTATCTATTTTGTAAATAATTCAAAACGTTTTTCTCAATTCTTTCATTGATGTTAGAAATATCCGCTTTTACGAATTTTTCGCCAATGATGTTTTCGAATAACTCAATATAACGTTCTGAAACCGTTTCGATGTATTCGTCTGACATAAACGGAATTTGTTGGCCTTCTTTTCCTTGGAATCCGTTTTCAATTAACCAACGACGTACAAACTCTTTTGATAATTGTTTTTGTTCTTCGTTGTTGTTTTGTCTTTCTTGGTAGCCTTCTGCGTAGAAATAACGAGAAGAATCTGGCGTGTGGATTTCGTCGATTAATACAATTTGTCCGTCTTTTGTTTTCCCGAATTCGTATTTGGTATCAACTAAGATTAAACCGCGAGAGGCTGCAATTTCAGTTCCTCTTTGGTATAAAGCTCTGGTGTATTTTTCTAAAACTAAGTAATCTTCCTCGGTTATAATTCCGTTAGCTAAAATAGCTTCGCGCGAAATGTCTTCGTCGTGCGAACCGTTATCTGCTTTCGTTGTAGGCGTGATGATGGGTGTTGGGAATTTATCGTTTTCTTTTAAACCTTCTGGCATTTCTACACCGCAAAGGATTCTTCTTCCTGCTGCATATTCACGCGCTGCATGTCCTGATAAATACCCACGAATTACCATTTCCACTTTGAAAGGCTCACATAAATGTCCTACCGCTACGTTTGGATCTGGAGTGGCTACTAACCAATTGGGTACGATATCAGCAGTTAATTCCATGAACTTCGTAGCGATTTGATTGAGGATTTGCCCTTTGTAAGGAATTCCTTTTGGTAAAACCACATCAAATGCCGAAAGACGATCGGTAGCGACCATCACTAATAATTCATCATTGATATTGTAAACTTCTCTAACTTTTCCACGGTACACCGATTTTTGCCCTGGAAAATTGAAATGGGTAGTCGTAATTGTGTTCATTATGTTGTGTTGTTGTTTGTGTGGTGCAAAAGTAAAAAAAAGACGCTAATAAAAGCGTTTATTAAAATTAAATATTTGTTGGTTTTACTTCAAAAATTTTCTCTCTTCAACATTTTCTAGAATACTCATTTGCTGAATAGCAATTCTATTGAGTTTGATTAATCGTTCTTTTTGTGGGATTTTTTCATCAATTAAAACGGCGTTTAAATTTTCCATATTACTCAAACAAATCAATTCATTAATAGTTGCATAATCACGCATATTCCCTTTTACATCTGGATTTTGTTCACGCCATTCTTTAGCAGTTATTCCAAAAAGTGCTACATTCAAGACATCTGCTTCATTAGCATAAACTAAAGCGGTTTGTTGTAATGTTAGCTCTTGTGGGATTAAATTATGTTTGATAGCATCGGTATGAATTCTATAATTAATTTTAGCTAATTCTCTTTTAGCAGACCAACCAATTTGTTTTTGTTCTTCTTCTTTAAGTCGCTGGAATTCTTTAACAAGATAAAGTTCAAACTCAACTGAAATCCAACTCGCAAATTTGAAAGCGATATCTCTTTGAGCATAAGTCCGCCAAATCTACCTGATTTTGAAATAAATCCAACCGCACTTGTTGATGAAATCCATTTTTGAGGTGACATTGTAAAAGCGTTTAATCCGGCTTCTTTTTTAAACCCCTCGAATTCGAGGGGTTTAAAATTTGGATTGTGTATAATTTCCCAAAGACCTAAAAATTCAATGGTATTTCTGTTTCGCATCCAATTACCAATAGCTGCGGATGCGTCATCGGTTTTATATTTTGCAATATCTGTGATTGAAATATAGTCATTATCACTATTATTGATGATTGCTATCTCAGTTTCTTTTACATTTATTTTTGCCATAAATTAAACCTAACTACAACTAACTAATCATTATTCTCAATACTCTTATATGCATCAATAATTTTCTTCACTAAACGGTGGCGCACGATATCTTTGTCATCTAAGTAAATGATTCCGATGCCTTCAACATCTTTCAAAACTAAAATGGCTTCTTTCAATCCTGAAATCGTTCTTCGTGGTAAATCCACCTGACCTGGGTCGCCTGTGATGATGAATTTGGCGTTTTTTCCCATACGTGTTAGGAACATTTTCATTTGGGAATGCGTGGTATTTTGTGCTTCATCCAAGATTACGAAAGCGTTATCTAACGTTCGTCCACGCATAAACGCTAACGGAGCAATTTGAATGATGCCTTTTAAAATGTAATCTTCTAAAGTTTGTGGTGGTAACATATCGCGCAACGCATCGTATAAAGGTTGCATGTATGGGTCTAACTTTTCCTTCATATCACCAGGAAGAAAACCTAAGTTCTCCCCTGCTTCCACAGCTGGACGTGTTAATATGATTCGCTTGACTTGTTTTTCTTTTAATGCTTTTACTGCCATGGCAACTCCGGTATACGTTTTTCCTGTTCCGGCTGGACCGATAGCGAAAACCATGTCGTTTTTATGTACATAATCCACCAATTTTTGTTGGTTAGGCGTCATGGCTTTGATTAACTTTCCTCCTACACCATGCACTAAAATCTTATCGCGATCGTGCATGTGTTCGGCATCATGTTGATGACTCGTTTCTAAAACCCTCAAAATAACATTATCATCAATACTGTTGTAACGCGTAAAATGATGCATCAATCTTTTGAAGCGATTTTCAAACTCATCCAAGATTTCTGGCTCACCAAACGCTTTAAGAGTAGTTCCTCGTGCTACGATTTTAAGTTTTGGATAATACTTCTTAATAGTTTCAAGATGAGCATCTTGCGCACCCCAAAATTCTTTTGGAGCAATGTCGACTAATTCAATGATTCTTTCGTTCAAAGGCTTTCTTTTTTTAATTATTTTTGAAACGCTAAATTTGTAGTAGCTTTGCAATCAAATTTACTAAAAACTACTGTTGAATTTCAAATAAGTTATAAACAAAAAAATGTCAATAATTACTTTAACTACCGACTTTGGACACAAAGACTACTTCGTAGGCGCTTTGAAAGGAAAAATATTGTCGGAACACAAAGAAGCGGTTATTGTAGACATTTCGCACGAGATTGACTTATTCAATACCTTAGAAGCGAGTTACTGTATTGAAGCTGCTTATCATAACTTTCCAAAGGGCACGATTCACATTATTGGTGTGGATAGTGAACGTGTGGGCGACACACAACATATTGCAATGCAATGGGACGATCATTACTTCATTTGTGCCGATAACGGAATTTTGAATGCGTTAATTCAGAAGAAAATTCCACAGAAAATCGTAGCCATTACCATCCACGACCGATTGAATATTGATGCAAGTGATATGGATGTTTTCGTAGCAGTTGCGTGTCATATTGCACGAGGTGGTTTGCTGAATGTGATTGGTAAGGAAATTCAATCATTAAAACCGGTAAACGTTTTGACTTCTTCTATTTCCGATAATTTAAACGAAATTAAAGGTCAGATTGTGTATATCGATTCGTTTGGAAATTGCGTTACTAATATTTCGTACAAACAATTTAACGAAACCATCAGAGGCAGAAAGTTCGAAATCGTAATAAAAAACAAGAAATTCAGTCGTTTGCACAAAAACTACTCCGATTTTCCAGTTTCCGATGTCAAACAATTGAAAGATTTAGAAGGTGATTTCTTGGCGTTATTCAATGAAAACGGCTATTTAGAAATTGCCATATATAAGAGTAATCCAAAAACGGTAGGTTCGGCAGCCACCTTATTAGGATTGCATTTTAGAGATACGGTATCCATTAAATTCAAATAAAAATATGTTCATAAGAATTGTAAAAATGCGTTTTCACGAAGATAAAATCGAAGCTTTTTTAAATAATTTTGAAGAAGTGAAACACCACATACGAAACTTCGAAGGAAACCGTTTCTTAGAATTGTATCAAGACAAAAATGACAAACGTATTTTCTTTACCTATAGTTATTGGGAAAACGAAGAAGCGTTAGAAAACTACAGAAAATCAGCTTTGTTTGATGGCGTTTGGACATACACAAAAACTTTATTTAGCGATAAACCTGAAGCTTGGAGCGTGGATAGATTGGTAACATTAAATTAGAATTTAGAATTTAGAATTTAGAATTTAGAATTTAGAATTTAGAATTCAGAAATTAGAAGTTGGAGTTGAGAGTTAAAAAACTTGAAACTTGAAACCTGAAACAAAAAATAAAAAATGAAAGCATTATTATTACGAGAAATAAAATCCTTTTTTGGTTCGCCAATTGGATATTTAGTCATCGGGATTTTTCTTTTACTCAACGGATTATTTCTTTGGGTTTTTGAAGGCGAATTCAATATTTTAAACTCGGGTTTTGCCGATATGAGTCCGTTTTTCAAATTGGCACCATGGATTTTAATTTTCTTAATTCCTGCTGTAACCATGCGCAGTTTTTCGGATGAGAAAAAACAAGGAACGATTGAGTTGTTGTTTACCAAACCGCTTTCAAATTGGGACATCGTAAACGGAAAATTCTTAGGCGCTTTGGTGTTAATCATCTTAGCGATTGTTCCAACGATCATTTATGTGTTGACAATTTCGCATTTTGGAAATCCGCAAGGCAATATTGATATGGGAAGTACGCTTGGTTCGTATTTCGGATTGTTGTTCTTAATTGCGTCTTACACGGCAATTGGAATTTTTGCTTCTACTTTATCAGATAACCAAATTGTGGCATTTATAATTGCGGTTTTTTGTTGTTTCTTTTTCTATTTTGGGTTTGATGGCATTGCGTCGTTCCTTGGAAATTACAGTTCGATGTTTGCTGCTTTAGGAATGGATTATCACTTTAAAAGTATGAGTCGCGGTGTGTTAGATACACGTGATATTGTGTACTTTGTGAGTGTGACGTTTTTATTTTTATCGGCAACGGTTTATCAACTTAAATCATTGAAATGGTAATGGCGGCCAACAAATCAAAAGCTTTAAAGCAATTAGGAATTGTATTTTTAGCGATTATCGTTATCAATTTAATCAGCAACTTCTTTTTCAAACGTTTCGACTTAACGCAAGACAAACGTTATACGTTATCCGAAACGACTTTAAACATTATTAAAGAGGTTGAAAGTCCGTTATACATTGAAGTTTATTTAGAAGGCAATTTTCCACCAGAATTCAAGCGTTTACAAAACGAAACCAAACAACTTTTAGAGGAATTCACGGCTTATAATTCGAACATTATTTTCAACTTCAAAAATCCGATTGAAAAAGAGGAAACACGAGTTGAAAAAATGAAAGAATTCTACGCAAAAGGTATGCAACCATTAAGCATTACCGTGGAAGACAAAGGTAAACAATCGCAAGAAGTAGTTTTCCCTTGGGCACAAGCGACGTATGGTGATAAATTCACGAAAGTGGCGTTGTTGAAAAACCTAATGGGAGCTTCTACAGAACAAAAAGTAATTAGTTCGGTACAGCATTTGGAATTTGGTTTTGCAGAAGCTATCAATAAAATTTCGAAAGAAAAACAAAAGAAAATTGCCGTAATCAAAGGGAATGGAGAAGTTTTAGAACCTTTCATGGCGGATTTCCTAAGAACGGTTAAAGAAAGTTATTATATCGGACCTTTTACGTTAGATTCGGTAGCGAAACAACCCACTCAGACTTTAGAAGCATTAAAAAAATACGATTTAGCGGTAATTGCTAAACCCACAGAAGCCTTCACCGAAGAAGAAAAACAAGTATTAGACCAATTCATTATGAATGGTGGAAAAACCCTGTGGTTAGTGGATGTCGTTTCAGCGGATATGGACAGTTTGTACAACGAAACCGGTACCATTTTAGCCGCACAACGCGAGTTGAACTTAACCGATATGTTCTTCAAATACGGAATTCGTATTAATCCATTATTGGTGAAAGACGAATATGCAACGCCAATTAAATTAGCCTCAGGAAATCAAGGAAGCGAAACGCAAATGCAAGAATACACTTGGAAATTTGCGCCGTTTATCTATCCAACTTCAACGAATCCGATTGTGAAAAACATGGAAGGGATTAAGTTTGAATTTGCTTCTCCAATCGAAATCCTGAAAAACGATATCAAGAAAACCGTTCTATTGAGTTCGTCAGAATATTCTAAAACCGTTGGAACACCAAGTCCGATTTCATTAGACATGGTGACTGAAGAAACCACTCCTGAAGAATATGAAGGTAAAGGATTGCTTCCAGTAGCGGTTTTGATGGAAGGAAAATTCAAATCGGCTTACCAAAATCGAGTATTACCTTTCAAAGACAATTCGTTCCAAGCCACTGGAAAAGAAAACAAGATGATTGTGATTTCCGATGGTGATGTGATTAAAAATCAATTGGACAAAGGCGTACCACTAGAATTAGGGTTCGATAAGTGGACAAATCAGCTTTACGGAAACAAAGAATTCTTAATGAACTGTGTAAATTACCTTTTAGACGACAACGGACTTATTAACATCCGAAGTAAAGATGTAGATTTACCCCTTTTAAACAAAGAAGAGGTATATAAAAATTACACAACCGCCCAAATGGTAACTGTCGGATTACCAATAGTTATTTTAGCTATCTTTGGATTTTTATTTACATTCCTACGTAAAAGAAAATACAGCCGCTAGTTGTTAATAAAATTGTTTTTGCGGTTGAACAGAATTAGAATATATTTGTAAAATATAAAATCAAATCACGATTTTAAAATACAAGATGATGAAGTTTATAGTATCGAGTTCGTATTTATTAAAACAATTACAAGTTTTAGGAAGTGTTATCAACAGTAGTAACACCTTACCTATTCTTGATAATTTCCTTTTTGAATTAGACAACAACCAATTAAAAGTTTCAGCTTCTGATTTAGAAACAACGATGACGGCTACGTTAGAAATTGATTCTACGAGTCAAGGAAGCGTTGCTATTCCAGCGAAACTTTTATTAGATATCTTAAAAACATTTCCAGAGCAACCGTTAACGTTTACTGTAGAAGACAATTCGACTGTAGAAATTAGCTCAAACTCGGGTAAATATGCGATTGCTTACGCTCCAGGAGAAGAATTCCCTAAAGCAGTAGTTTTAGACGATCCTTCAAAAACATTAGTTCCTGCGGAAGTATTAGCAACTGCAGTAAGTAAAACTATTTTTGCAGCTGGAAACGATGATTTACGCCCTGTAATGAGTGGTGTTTTCTTCCAATTTTCACCAGAGGGATTAATTTTTGTAGCAACAGACGCTCACAAATTAGTAAAATATGCTCGTACCGATGTAAAAGCATCTCAAGTAGCTGATTTTATTATGCCTAAGAAACCTTTAAACATTTTAAAAGGAATTTTAGCAGCATCTGACGCTGAAGTAGCTATCGAATACAACGATTCTAATGCAACTTTCTCTTTCGAAAATTATGTATTGACTTGTCGTTTGATTGATGGGAAATATCCAAACTACGAAGCGGTTATTCCAAAAGAAAATCCAAACAAATTATTAATCAACAGAGTTCAGTTTTTAAACTCGGTTCGTCGTGTGGCTATTTTTGCTAACAAAACAACGCACCAAATTCGTTTAAAAATCGCTGGAACTGAATTGAATATTTCGGCAGAAGATATCGATTACTCTAACAAAGCAGACGAGCGTTTGACTTGTGATTATCAAGGAGACGATATGCAAATCGGGTTCAACTCACGCTTCTTAACGGAAATGTTGAATAATTTATCAAGTGATGAAATCCAATTAGAAATGTCGATGCCAAATAGAGCGGGTATTTTAACTCCAGTTGACGGCTTAGACGAAGGCGAAACCGTTACAATGCTAGTAATGCCTGTAATGTTGAGCAACTAATTCACAATAATTGATTTTACAGTTTAACTGAGAATCTTATTACCAACCTTAACTAACTTAAGAACCACTGAGCTCCAGCTTTAGTGGTTTTTTAATTTTTATGTAAACGGCAAGGATTGAATTTAAACACAAAGAGGCAAAGTTTTTTCGCAAAGAACGCAAAGAAAAACTTCGAGTAACTCTGTGTTAAACTTCGTGAGACTTTGTGTAACAACTTTAACGCAAAGAGGCAAAGTTTTTTCGCAAAGAACGCAAAGAAAAACTTCGAGTAACGCTGTGTTAAACTTCGTGAGACTTTGTGCAACTAAAAAAACTTTCAACTTCTAACTTCTAACTTCTGACTTTGATTTATCTTTGCAGGATTAAATTTAGAACATGATTCCACAAGAAACTATAGTTGCTTTAGCTACACCGTCTGGAGCGGGTGCGATTGCTATTATTCGATTATCAGGTAAAGACGCTATTACAATAGCTGCTGACGTATTTCAATCGGTTTCAGGAAAGGATATCACGAAACAGAAAACCCATACCATTCATTTAGGACATATTGTGGATAATGGAAAAGTGTATGACCAAGTATTGCTCTCCATTTTCAAAGGTCCGAATTCGTACACAGGGGAAAACGTGATTGAAATTTCGTGTCATGGTTCTACTTTTATCCAACAACAAATCATCCAATTATTGCTTCGTAAAGGCGCTAAAATGGCTCAGGCTGGGGAATTTACCTTAAGTGCTTTTTTAAACGGGAAATTAGACTTATCGCAAGCCGAAGCTGTGGCTGATTTAATTGCTTCGGATAATGAAGCATCGCACCAAATTGCGATGCAACAAATGCGTGGCGGTTTCAGCAACGAGATTGCCAAACTACGTGAAGAATTATTGAATTTTGCTTCATTAATCGAATTGGAGTTAGACTTTGCCGAAGAAGATGTGGAATTTGCCGATAGAACACAATTTCATGAATTGTTAGAGCGCATTGAATTCGTTTTAAAACGTTTGATTGATTCGTTTGCCGTTGGAAATGTTATTAAAAACGGTATTCCAGTTGCGATTGTGGGCGAACCAAATGTTGGGAAATCGACTTTATTAAATGCTTTATTGAATGAAGAACGTGCCATTGTTTCTGACATTGCGGGAACAACTCGTGATACGATTGAAGATGAATTGGTTATCAACGGCATTGGTTTTCGATTTATTGATACGGCAGGAATTCGTGAAACGAAAGATGTAGTGGAAAGCATCGGGATTCAGAAGACATTTGAGAAGATTGAGCAAGCGCAAGTAGTGATTTATTTGTTTGAAAGTTCGAAGTTTCAAGTTTCAGGTTCGCAATACATTACCGAAATTGAAAAAATAAAAAATAAATACCCATTAAAACAACTTATAGTTGTAGTCAATAAAATCGATTTAATTTCGGAGTCAGAAGTGAATCAAATTCGCCAACAATTAAAAGAATTGAATGTTAAATTGGCAACTATTTCAGCTAAAGAAAAATCAGGTATCGATACATTAAAAGAAGAATTACTTTCTTTAGTAAATACTGGCGCACTAAGAAACAATGAAACAATCGTAACCAACACGCGTCATTACGACTCTTTATTAAAAGCTTTAGAAGAGGTCCAAAAAGTGAAATGGGGATTAGACTCAGGACTTTCTTCGGACTTAATGGCGATTGATATTCGCTCTGCCCTACACTACTTTGGTGAGATTACTGGGGAAGTTACGAATGATGAGTTGCTTGGAAACATTTTTGCTAATTTCTGTATCGGGAAGTAATGTATTTAGAACTTTCACTTCACACCACTCATTTTAATCTGCAAATGATTCAATAAAACTTGGTACTTGCTAATTTCTCTCAAAACCACTTCGTCTTCTGTACCATCAATCATTTCATCTAAAACATCGCTAACTTGAACTAATTGAAGACTAGCTTCTGAAAAATTCTTAATCGCCATATGATCGATGATAGATTGAATGTCTTTTTTAATTGCGTCAAATTGTATTTCCATATTTTATTTAAAATAATTCTTTTTTTATTGTCGCTAAAGATTGATGATCCGTAATTAACTTTTGAATGATTTTTTTTCGAAGTTGCTCCAAATCATCAAAATCTAAATATTTCGACCAAGCATCTGATTCTAAAATTTCTTTTATTTGTCGGATGACTTTTGCCGTTTCGGAAGCATTACGAAAAACAGCAATTCCATCATAATTCGGATTGTCTTTGTGTTGGAATGTTGCTTCTTTAGTGTCGAAATTAACCTCTATATAAAAAAGCTTTTCAGTTTCGTTATTCGGATAAAAATCCGTCCATTTCGCATAACCAATTCGATGTTGACTGTTATTGATTTTTGCCCTTGAACTTGTATTTGCCCCTGTTTTTGAACTTGCTCTTAAAATCAAACGCCACCTACAATTTGCAGCTCTTCCCCAATGATTCGAAATACGATAAACACCTTGCTCAGTAAAACAATAACCACTTCCCGATTTACTTTTGTAATGCCACTCGATATTTGAAATCGTAGTCGCATCGACTTCGGTAAACTCACAAAAAGTGTGTTTATGAAAATTGTTTTTATTGTATTTTTTTTGAGTCATAAAGTGTCTATTCGATTTCTTTGTAACAAAAGTAACATTTGATTTTTAAAGAATCGTTGTATCTTTACAAAAAAGGAGTACGAATGAGAGACATTTTAGAACAAGCTTACGGTTATATTTTTGAAGAAGCTTTATTAGATGAAATCGCAAAAGTAGCGGTTTATAAGGAATTTAAAGCCGATGATTTCCTAATTGAGATTGGGGATTACATCAAAACGATGCCACTTTTATTGACTGGCGCGATAAAAATATTACGAGAAGATGAAAATGGTGATGAATTGTTACTCTATTTCCTAGAACGTGGCGATACGTGTGCCATGACTTTAACGTGTTGCATGGGACAATCGAAAAGTCGCATTCGAGCTATTGCCGAAACGGATGGCGCCATGTTAATGATTCCTGTAGAAAAAATGGAAGAATGGTTGACCAAATACAAAACGTGGCGAAACTTCGTTTTTGACAGCTATAATGTGCGTTTAAACGAAATGTTAGAAGCGATTGACACCTTGGCTTTCATGAATTTAGACGAACGTTTGTACAAATATTTAACGGATAAAGCAAAAGTTATTGGCGATACCGAAATCAAAAATACGCATCAAGAAATCGCTTACGAAATGCATACATCGAGAGTTGTAATTTCACGTTTGTTGAAAGCGTTAGAATTGCAAGGCAAAATCAAATTACACCGAAATAAAATCGAAATCCTTCAATTCTAATGGAGATTTTAGGCTATATTGGTGCTTTGTTCATCGGATTAGTATTAGGACTAACAGGCGGTGGTGGCTCTATTTTAACCGTTCCGATTTTAGTGTATTTAATGAGCATAAATCCCGTTACAGCAACCGCTTATTCGTTGTTTATTGTTGGAACGACATCTACTTTTGGCGCAATTCAAAACTACCGAAAAAACTTAGTTGACATTAAAAACGGATTCATCTTTGCCATTCCGTCTTTCATAGCAGTTTACTTAACCCGAAAATTTATTGTTCCGAGAATTCCTGAAATAATTATAGAATCACCTATTCTCATCACAAAAGAAACATTCTTGATGTTGTTTTTCGCTGTGATTATGGTATTTGGAGCACTTTCAGTTTTAAAAAAGAAAAGTCAAAACACCAATAGCGAAGAAAAAAGGAATCTTATTCTTATCGGAATTCAAACCTTTACCATTGGAATCATCATTGGATTAGTTGGAGCCGGTGGCGGATTTTTAATTATTCCATCATTGATTTTATTTGCCAAATTACCGATGCGAAAAGCCGTTGGCACTTCCTTATTCATTATCGCCATGAACTCATTGGTAGGATTTATGGGTGATGTGCAGAATTTAGAAATCGATTGGCTGTTTTTGTTAACGTTTTCGGCTATTTCGGTAGCGGGAATATTTTTAGGAATGTACCTCACAAAATACACGAATGAAAGCCAATTGAAGAAGATTTTTGCTTACTTTATATTGGTAATGGCTGCCATTATCTTGTTAAAAGAAATGTAAATGTAACTTTGAGTACAGAAGAAGTAAAATTTAGAATGTAAATTTGCAAAAAAAATAAGATATTATGAAAATTGAACAAATATATACTGGATGCATTGCTCACGCAGCGTATTACATTGAAAGCAATGGAGAAGCAGCCATTGTTGATCCATTGAGAGAAGTACAACCTTATATCGAAAAAGCCAATAAAGACAACGCTAAAATCAAATACATTTTCGAAACGCATTTCCATGCTGATTTCGTTTCAGGACATTTAGATTTGGCTAAGAAAACAGGAGCTTCAATTGTTTATGGTCCCACTGCAAAACCTAATTTTGAATGCATTGTTGCCACTGACGGACAAGAGTTTAAAGTGGGTGAAGTTACGATTAAAGCCATTCACACACCAGGTCACACTTTAGAAAGTACATGTTATTTGGTTACTGATGGAACTGGAAAACAACACGGAATTATTACGGGAGATACATTATTTATTGGTGATGTTGGTCGTCCTGATTTAGCACAAGAATTGGTAGAAGATTTAACCCAAGAAATATTAGCGGGTCATTTATTTGATTCGTTGCGCAATAAAATTATGCCATTGAGTGATGATTTAATTGTATATCCAAATCACGGTGCTGGAAGTGCTTGTGGAAAAAATATGAGTAAAGAAACCACCGATACTTTAGGTAATCAAAAGAAAGTCAATTACGCTTTAAGAGCCGATATGACGAAAGAAGAATTCATCAAAGAATTATTAGATGGATTAACGCCTCCACCAGCTTATTTCCCACAAAATGTATTGATGAACATTCAAGGGTATGAAAGTTTGGATGCCGTAATGTCAAAAGCAGAAACGCCTTTACATCCAAAAGAATTTGAAGCCGTTGCAAATCAAACAGATGCTTTAATTTTAGATGTTCGAAACGAGAATGATTTCGTAAAAGAACATGTACCAGGTTCCATTTTCATTGGATTACACGGACAATTTGCGCCTTGGGTTGGCGCATTAATTAGAGATACCAAACAACCTATTTTATTAATTACACCAGAAGGGAAAGAAGTAGAAACCATCACAAGATTATCTCGTGTAGGATTTGATAATACTTTAGGCTTCTTATTAGGAGGCATAGAAGCATGGAAAGCTGCAGGTTACGAAACCGATAATATTGAATCCATTTCGCCAGAAGTTTTCGCAGCACAATACAAAACTGCACTGGTAATCGACTCAAGAAAACCAGGAGAATTTACAGCCGAACACGTTGTAAATGCTAAAAACATCCCATTAGATTACGTTAACGAGCAATTAGCCGAAGTTCCTAAAGATGAAAAATTCTTCATCCATTGCGCGGGAGGTTATCGTTCGGTAATTATGTCGTCAATCTTAAAAGCAAGAGGTTACCACAACATGATTAACGTAGAAAAAGGAATGGCAGGCATCAGAACTACTGATGTTCCTTTAACGGCATATGTTTGCCCGAGTACGTTGAAATAAAACTATTAAAAATATAATACGGAATCCGACTTCAAAAGAGTCGGATTTTTTTATGGGCGTTCCTGTTTGCTTGGTGCCTCGCAATGACAGGTCGGGCTATCCGCACTCGCTTTACTTAAAAAGCTTAGGCATTTTAAGTAAGAGCTCAAACAACTACTACTATCCCTAACGCGGAATTGGTTTTCAGTTGAATAATTAATTTAAAATTATTAGATTTGAAATGTATAGAAAATAAATCATTTAATGAAAAATAATAAAAAATTAGCTTATATAATTATCGTGGTATGTATAGTATCCGTGTTATATTCAGTAGTAAAATCCTACAACAATTCTATTCAATTAAATAATTATGGGATTGAAACTATTGGTAAAGTAATTAAATTTAAAGGTATATCTAAGAGAAAAGGATTTGAATATATTTATTACGTGGATGGAAAACTAAAAAAATCAGAAAGTTTTATTGGTTTAGAAGAAAACATAAAGTTAGGCGATTTTTACAAAGTTGTCTATTTGCCAAGTAATACAAATATTAAAAAAATATATTCAGACAAAAAAATCAAAGATACTGTAGCCATCTTAAAAGCAGGATTTTCTAGAGAAGATATTACAAATATGCCAAAAAAATAATGGATAAAACGGTACTATAACCATTAAAAATCCTAAAAAACTAAGTATTAGTTAACTAGTTCGCAAAAAAATAAACGGCATTGATTATGATTCAGAAATGCCATTTATTATAATAATAAAAACAACAAAACCACCTAATTGAGGTGGTTTATTAGTCCCATCGGGACGGTATATTGGTAACAAAAAACCCCTCATCGTTAGATGAAGGGTTTTCAAAAGAAAGGCGGCGACAT
>NZ_CALBSN010000065.1 GCF_937967675.1 uncultured Flavobacterium sp.
TGGATATGCAAATAAAAAGTACAGTTTAAGTTAAGCGACATTTTTGTAAATGCTGTTTTGATTATTAAATTCTTCTATTGTTTTGTAATTCAATGCACCGTGTCGTCTTTTTTTGTTGTACCAGATTTCTATATATTCAAAGATTTCTAGTTCCATTTGTTGTTTCGTTATGAGTTTATTACCGTAAATTAATTCTGTCTTTAATGATTTAAAGAAGCTCTCAGCTACTGCATTATCCCAGCAGTTTCCTTTTCTACTCATGCTTCTAATCACGCCATAAGATTCAATTGTATTAGCAAATTTCTTATTTGCATATTGAACGCCTCTATCAGAGTGAAAAATCAATCCTTTCTGAACCTTTCGGCTTCTTATTGCCGTTTTCCAAGCTGCAAGTGTGGTTTCTTCAGTATTCATTCCATTACTTAAACTCCAACCAATCATTTTTCGGTCGTATAAATCAATAATTGTTGTTAGGTATAAAAACCCTTCTTTAGTTTGGATGTAAGTTATGTCGGAAACCCAAACTCTTGATGGATTGGTAACCATAAAGTTTCTATTCAATACATTTTCTACTACTAAATAATTGTGTTTTGAGTCAGTTGTGATTTTAAATTTCTTACTCAACTTACTTTTTAAACCAAGCTCTTTCATGTATTTTGCTACAGTTATCCTTGAAATATTATAGCCCAATGCATTTAATTCAATGGTAATCCTTGGGCTTCCATAACGCTGTTTTGAGGCAAAATAAATGTCCGTTATTTGTTGCTTTATTTTGTTTTTTCTGAGTATTCTATTAGAAATAGGTTTGTTTTTCCATTTATAATATCCACTTGAGCCAATTTCTAAAACCTTACACATTTTTTCAATCGGAAATAGGTATTCATGATTTTTAATGAACGTATATTTCATCGACCGCTCTTGGAAAAAATGCCGATTGCTTTTTTTAATATGTCACGTTCTAGTTCTGCATCCTTAAGCTTTTTCTCAAGCTCGTGAATCTTTTCTTGCTCTGGTGTCAGTTTAAGATTTCCTTTTCCAGGAAAACTACCTACTCCAAATTCTTCATATTCTTTTCGCCATTTGTAAAGCAAAGTGACTTTAATTCCTAGTTCTCTAGCTAGTTCTGAGATATTGTCTCTTTCATTGCTTAATTGGACTGCTTTTGTCTTAAAAGCTGGATCATAAATTCTTCTCTCGCGTTTCATATGTTAAAAATAAGATTTTATTCTTAACTTTAACTGGAAGCTAAATTAGTATATCCA
>NZ_CALBSN010000066.1 GCF_937967675.1 uncultured Flavobacterium sp.
AGAATTCTTATATTTGTAAATTAATTAAACCAAAACAAACTATGAACGAAATTATCAAAAAAAACGGAATTACCTTCGGTATTATCACTGGAGTATTAAGTGTATTGATTACAACTTCTATTTACATTGTTGATTTATCTTTAATGACTAAATGGTGGCTTGGTATACTAATTTTAGTAGTTTATATTATTATTGGTTGTGTGTTATTAGTTAAAACCAAAAAAGATTTAGGTGGTTACATGAGTTTTAAAGAAGGCTTCACTACTTATTTTGTATCTGCACTTATAGGTATAGCAATTTCTGTTGTTTATAATATTTTACTTTTTAATGTAATTGATCCTGAAGCAGCAATTCGTTTAAAAGAACTTACACTTGAATCAACTGTTCAAATGTTAGAAAAATTTGGAACTCCCACTTCTGCTATCAAAGAAACAGTTGATAAAATGAAAGATTACAACCAATTTTCTGCAATTGAGCAAGCCAAAGGAAGTATTTGGAGCATAGTAGGTTCTGCAATTTTTGGTGCAATTTTAGCTGCAATTTTCAAAAAAGATAAACCTGTATTCTAAATGAATTTATCCATAGTTATCCCATTATTAAACGAACAAGAATCGTTACCTGAATTACACAATTGGATTGTGAAAGTGATGCAAGCGCACAACTTTTCCTATGAGATCCTTTTTATTGATGATGGTAGTTCCGATGCTTCTTGGAATGTTATTCAAAAATTATCTCAAGAAAATTCAAATGTAAAAGGTATCCGTTTTCTTAGAAATTATGGAAAGTCACAAGCCTTGCATGCAGGTTTTGCAAAAGCACAAGGTGATGTCGTGATTACTATGGATGCCGATTTACAAGATAGTCCAGATGAAATTCCAGAATTATTCCGATTAATTACCGAAGATAATTATGATTTAATTTCAGGATGGAAGAAAAAACGTTACGATTCGGTTGTAGCAAAAAACATTCCATCTAAATTATTTAATTGGGCCGCTCGAAAAACTTCAGGCGTTAAATTGAATGATTTCAATTGCGGATTAAAAGCCTATAAAAACATTGTTATTAAAAACATAGAAGTTTCAGGTGAAATGCACCGTTATATTCCTGTTTTAGCTAAGAATGCTGGATTTGGGAAAATCGGTGAAAAAGTCGTGATTCATCAAGCTAGAAAATACGGAAGTTCTAAATTTGGAATGAGCCGTTTTATTAATGGCTTCTTAGATTTGATTACGATTTGGTTTTTATCTACTTTCGGAAAACGACCAATGCATCTTTTCGGATTATTAGGCTCCATTATGTTTGTGATTGGATTTTTATTCGCATTCTACTTAGGTATCGATAAATTATTCATCAACACAACAGGAAGATTAATCACCGAAAGACCGCAATTTTATTTATCGCTAACCGCGATGTTAATTGGAACTCAATTATTCTTAGCCGGATTTTTAGGTGAAATCATCCTAAGAACCAAAAACAACGAAGAACGTTATAAGATTTCAGAAGTACTATAATATTGTGAGAAAACAATAGTTCTCTCAAAACATACAGAATATGCATATCGAACAAAGTATTTTAAACAAAGTAAACGAGTGGTTAACCCCAACATTTGACGAAGCAACTCGAAACGCTATAGAAGAAATGATGACTTCGGCTCCAAAAGAGTTGGAAGAAAGTTTTTATAAAAATTTAGAATTTGGAACGGGTGGAATGCGTGGTGTTATGGGTGTTGGAACGAATCGTATCAACAAATACACATTAGGTAAAAACACGCAAGGTTTATCAGATTATTTACATAAATCGTTTCCAAACGAACAATTGAAAGTAGCAATCGCTTACGATTGTCGTCATAACAGTAATACATTGGCTAAAGTAGTAGCTGATGTTTTTTCGGCTAACGGAATTAAAGTATATTTGTTTTCAGATATGCGCCCAACTCCTGAATTATCATTTGCAGTTCGTCATTTGAATTGCCATGCAGGAATTGTTTTAACGGCTTCTCACAATCCACCAGAATACAACGGTTATAAAGTGTATTGGCAAGATGGTGGTCAATTAGTACCGCCTCAAGATGCCGAAATTATCAAAGTAATTGAAGATTTAAAATACAGCGATATCAAATTCGAAGCGAACAACGATTTAATTGAATATATCGATGCTGAAGTAGACGAAGCTTTCGCAAAATCAACCGTTGAAAATGCAAGTTTTAACACGCCAGCCGATGCTAAAGCTAATTTAAAAATCGTTTATACTTCTTTGCACGGAACTTCGATTAAAGCAATTCCAAACGTATTAGCAAAGGCAGGTTACACCGATGTAAATATCGTTCCTGAACAAGCGGAACCTAATGGTGATTTCCCAACCGTAGTTTCTCCAAATCCAGAAGAACCAGAAGCATTGTCAATGGCAATTGCTTTAGCAGAGAAAATTGGTGCCGATATGGTCGTAGGAACTGACCCAGATTCTGACCGTTTAGGGGTTGCCGTTCGTGATTTAGATGGAAACATCAAATTATTAAACGGAAATCAAACGATGGTTATCATGACCGCTTTCCTATTAGAACAATGGAAACGCGCTGATAAATTCCAAGGAAATGAATTCATTGGTTCGACTATTGTTTCCACTCCAATGATGTTGGAATTAGCAGCAGCTTATGATGTAGAATGTAAAGTAGGATTAACAGGATTCAAATGGATTGCAAAATTCATTAAAGATTTCCCAAATCAGAAATTTATTGGTGGTGGTGAAGAAAGTTTTGGTTTTATGGTGGGCGATGCCGTTCGTGATAAAGATGCTGTTGCCGCTATTTTATTGGTAAGTGAAATTGCAGCGCAAGCTAAAGCTTCGGGAAGTTCGTTATACCAAGAATTATTGAATTTGTATATTGATTTTGGTTTCTATAAAGAACATTTGATTTCGATTACCAAAAAAGGAATTGAAGGCGCTAACGAAATCAAACAAATGATGATTGCTTTACGCGAAAATCCTTTAAAGGAAATCAATGGACAACGTGTGATTTGCATCGAAGATTATCAAGCTTCAAAAGGAAAAGACTTCATGAACAATGAAGAATTTGAAATTCATGTTCCAAAATCAAACGTATTGATTTACTATTTGGAAGACGGAAGTAAAATTTGTGCACGACCAAGTGGAACCGAACCAAAAATTAAATTCTATTTCAGCGTAAATGGAGATTTAGATACGATTGAAAACGCAAAATCAGTTGAAAAAGAATTAGATAACAAAATTGCTGGCATTATTTCAGCAATGAAATTAAACTAAATGGATCAAAATTTAAAGAAAATAATTCCGTTTGCTCTGAAGTACAAAAAAGATATTGTAATGAATGTTATTTATAATATTCTTTATGCTCTTTTTAGTACTTTATCATTTATTGCATTAATTCCAATGCTCGATGTTTTGTTCAAAGACGCTGAAAAAATAGTTAAAGAACCTAAATTAACTTCGATTTGGGAAATAACAAGCTACGGAAATGATTATTTATATTTTTACATAACAAAATTAACAAATGAAAGTGGTGCACAATACGCTCTTTTATTAGTAGTTTCTATTATTATTTCAACTTTCTTATTAAAAAACATTTTTAATTATTTAGCTCTAAATCATTTGATGCTTCTAAAAAATGGAGTTTTAAAAGACCTTAGAAACAAAATGTTTGATAAAATCATTAGTCTTCCAATTTCCTATTATTCAGAGAAAAGAAAAGGTGATATGATGGCAAGAATGTTAGGAGACGTTAATGAAGTAAGAAATTCGTTTTTTAACATCCTGGAATTGGTTATTAAAGAGCCAATGACAATTGTTTTCACTATTGGTGCCATGATTGTAATAAGTTTTAAATTAACTTTATTCGTATTTGTTTTTATCCCTATTTCTGGTTTTATCATTTCTAAAATTGGAAAAAGTTTAAAAGCAAAATCTAAAAGAGCACAAGATGAAAATGGTTATTTGATTTCGGTTGTAGAAGAAACCCTTGGCGGATTAAAGGTAGTTAAAAGTTATAATGCAGAAGGCTCATTTACAAACAAATTCAATAGTTCAATTCAAAGATTATATCGTCTAACAAACAGTATCGGAAGAAAAAACAACCTTTCTTCTCCTATGAGTGAATTCATGGGAATCGTTGTAATTGCTATTTTACTTTGGTACGGAGGAAATATGGTTTTGGTAGAAACCTTTGCTGATGGTTCTCCTCTACTTGAAGGCTCTAAATTTATTGCTTACATGGGATTAGCCTACAATATTCTAACTCCTGCAAAAGCAATTTCTAAAGCTTCTTATCAGGTAAAGAGTGGATTGGCTGCTGCCGAACGCGTTTTTGATGTATTAGAAGTTGAAAATACTATTACCGATAAAGAAAATGCAATCATAAAAACTTCTTTTGATACTTCCATCACAATTGAAAACATCAACTTTAAATATGAAGAAGAAAATGTTCTAAAAAACTTCTCGTTAGAAGTTCCAAAAGGAAAAACAGTCGCTTTAGTAGGACAATCAGGTTCTGGAAAAAGTACGATTGCGAATTTATTGACTCGTTTTTATGACGTACAAGAAGGAAGTGTAAAAATCGACGATATCGACATTAAAGACATGACGTTAGAATCGTTACGTCATTTAATAGGATTAGTTACTCAAGATTCAATTTTGTTTAACGATACGATAAAAAATAATATTCTATTAGGGAAACAAGATGCAACAGATGAAGAAATCATTGCGGCTTTAAAAATAGCTAATGCTTACGAATTCGTAAAAGATTTACCTAACGGAATTGAAACAAACATTGGTGATGCTGGTGGAAAACTTTCAGGCGGACAAAAACAACGCTTATCGATTGCAAGAGCCGTTTTGAAAAATCCTCCAATTATGATTTTAGATGAAGCTACTTCGGCTTTAGATACAGAAAGTGAAAAATTCGTTCAAGTGGCATTAGAAAACATGATGCAAAATAGAACATCAATTGTTATCGCACACCGATTATCAACCATTCAAAAAGCGGATAAAATTGTTGTAATGCAGAAAGGTGAAATTGTGGAGCAAGGAACGCATGACGAATTATTAGCTTTGAATGGAACATACTCGAAGTTGGTGATGATGCAGAGTTTCGAGTAAAAGTTAGGAGTTTAGCAAAATAAATTAATCTCATTTCAAGATTTTGTAGATTATGTAAATTTCTTAAATCTGTGTTCCAAAATTTGTAATTTTACTTGAATTTGATTTTTGAACTTGTAATTGCACTTGAAAAATGTATGTAAACCATCCAAATATCACATTACCCGATGACAATGAGACCATTGTTTGGAAATATTTGGACTTGTCTAAGTTTTTAGACATGCTGTTGTCACAACAGTTGTTTATGTCGCGTTCAGATAAGTTTGAAGACCAATATGAAGGCACATTTTCGGAACCTACTTTTGAAGAAATAAAGAAAATTGCTGCTAACAATCCTAAGTTTTTAGATTACTACAAATCACATCGAGAAAAAGTTGTGATTAGTAGTTGGCATATTAACGAATATGAATCGTTTGCGATGTGGCAAATTTTCACTCAAAACACCGAAGGTTTAGCGATTCAAACTACAATTGGTAGACTTAAAGAAGCTTTACAACCTGAAAGACAAACCGAACAATACATTGGCGCTGTAAATTACATCGATTACAAAAAAGAATTTATTCCGTTTGAAGATACGTTTTTCCCGTTTTTGTTTAAACGTAAAAGTTTTCAATACGAAAGAGAAATTCGTATTATTTCTGACGTTTCAGCTAATGGTATAAAAATCGACAACGGCTTAAAAGTCGATGTTAATTTGAACCAATTAATCGAAAAAATCTACATTCACCCAAAAAGCGAAAACTGGTATAAAAAACTGGTAATCGAATTAGTTTCTAAACTAGGATTTGATTTTGAAATTGAAAAATCGGATTTAGAAAGTGATATTCTGATTTAGAAAATCTTCTGAACTCTATTTGAGAAATCTTGTAAATTAATTCGGAGTATACATTTCCACTTTCCACTCGTCTGCTAACAAGTTAACATAGTGGTAGTGTACTTTATCATTTTTATCAAAAGCACCATTTTTGTTGATGTCTTCGATACATCTGAAATACAAACGATTTTGGGCTTCAATTATATTCCAATCGATTAACTCTTTAAATTCTTCTGATAGTTTGGTAAATTTTTCACCACTTGCCGAACTCAAATACAACGAACGAATATCATTTTGATTGATTTTTCCATCTTTGTTAGTATCGGAATCAACCAAAGTGTAAACCATGATTTGCTTCTTGGTTTTAGCCGCTATTCCATCTAAAAATGTTGCGGTTTGAATTTGAATCTTCTTATTTGTTAATGGTTTTATAGTTGTAGAATCAATATGTTGAAAGTTCAAATTATCGAAATAACCTGTAATTTCAAATCGATTATAATTGGAAATAGCATAACTAACTTGATTGGTTTTACTGCTTCCGTAGACTTTACTATTCGAATCATACACACGAACATCTCCAACTGGATGAATCAAATACTTGGTTCCTTCCATCAATATTGGCAAATCTGCCACTTTGATAGACGACGTATCTTTAACTTCTGCTTCTACCTTAGTTTTTCCTTCTTCATAGATAACCTTTGGCGTTTCTGCTTCATTTTTACAACTCATTAAAGTTGCAACTAAGCTAAAAGTAAAAAGAATACGTTTCATCTGTTTGAATTTTATAGTCAAATATACTAAAATAATAATTGGCTTACAATCGGGCTACCAATTTGATATTAAAAACGCGAGTGGTCATGTAGTTTGGAATTCCGTATTGTGATTTTGTATATACATCACGAACCCAAGTATTCGTAATCGCATTTTGATTGTTGAATAAATTGAAAATTTCCAACCCTAAAGAGAATTCATTAAAAGGTTTTAACCATTTTTTAGCAGCCTTAATTTCTTGGTCTTTAAACACATAAGAAAATCCAACATCAGCTCTTCTATAATCATTTAATCGCATTTGATAAGCATAGGAATCTTCAACATATGAAGGCGATCCTCCTGGCAATCCTGTATTGTAAACCAAGTTTAAATATAACTTAAGATTAGGAATGTTTGGCATATAATCTTGAAATAAAATTCCAAATTTAAGTCTTTGATCTGTTGGACGAGCTATAAAACCTTTTCCGTCTTGATTTTCCTCAGTTTTTAAGTACCCAAAACTAAACCAAGATTCGGTTCCAGGAACAAACTCACCATTTAGCCTAGCGTCAAATCCGTAAGCATAAGCTTCTGCGTTATTGTTTGCTCTGTATCGGATGCGAACATTGTCTATTGTATAGGTATTTACATCTGTAATATTTTTATAATAAGCTTCTGAAACCAATTTAAAAGGGCGATTCCACATTTTAAAACTGTAATCATTACTTAAAACGATATGAAATGATTGTTGGGCTTTTACATTGGTTTGCACTACCCCATCATAATCTCGAAGTTCTCGATAAAAAGGAGGTTGATGATACAAACCTCCAGACAATCGAAACATCATATCTTTACGCCAGTTAGGTTTAAAAGCAAATTGAGCTCTAGGAGAAAAAGTAAATTGACTAGCTCCATCAGGTCGATTATCAGCGGTAACTTGCCATTGATGAGAACGAATTCCTGCGTTTAACCAATACTCATGAGCTCCTAATTTCCCCCTATAATTCCATTGTAAATATCCTGACAATCTATTAATTTTAGTAAAATTAGTAGCTCTAATATTTTTATAAGGTGCTAATGGCCCATAATACGGATTATATGGTTGATTGTTTACATATTCTAATAAAGGATTTGGTAATGAAAAACCGGCAGAATCTACTGCCTCCCACTCTACTAATCGATCTCTAATGTCCTCAATAGTAAACTTTGCTCCCCATTCAATTTGAGATTTTTTATTAATTTCATGAAAACCTTTAACTTCTGTATTAACAATTAGTGCATCTAAATTATTACGAGCATGATTTAATTGGGAACCTACACCACGAGAAAAAACCACATCACCAAAGGTATCAGAACCAATATTTGCATCAACTTCTCCTAATCTATATTGAGCCAAGATATCATAATATTCTTGCTCTTGCGTATGATAACCCGAAAGAATAAATTTTAATTTATTTTTTTCATTGTATTGATAAACGGCTTTCCCTGCACCAAAAAAAGTAAGGTATTTATCCTTTTCTTGCCCTTCATAAAACACTAATAAAGCAATAGGCTCATCAATAGTTCCAAAGTTGGTTTGACGCGTTAAAGGCTGATAATTATAGTTATTTTGTGAAATATTGCCTAAAAAACTAAAATTCCATTTAGAGGAAGCATTGAAATTTAACAAAGACTGAACATCAAAAAATGTAGGTCTAAAATTAGTTTGAGTTTCCTGACTATTAACTAACAAACTATTATCTCTGTAACGAATTCCCGTAATATTACTCCATTTTTGATTTTTAGAAACCCCTTCAACTGTAAGACTTCCTCCTAAAAAACTAGCTTCTAAACTAGCGCCAAACTGTTTCGGATTTCGATATGTAATATCTAAAACTGAAGATAATTTATCACCATATTTAGCTTGAAAACCTCCGGCGGAAGCATCAACATTATAAACCAAGTCTGTATTAGTAAAACTCAATCCTTCTTGTTGTCCTGAACGAATTAAAAAAGGACGATAGACTTCAATTTCATTTACATAGACTAAGTTTTCGTCGTAATTTCCACCACGTACCGCATACGAAGTACTCAATTCATTATTACTATTAAAACCTGGTAAGGATTTAACAATATTTTCAATTCCGGCATTAGCACCGGGTATTTTTCTTATAATAACCGGATCGATTGTGGTAACACCCTCAATTCTTTTTTTACTATTTCCTACAACTGTAACTTCACCAAACTCCTCAACTTTAGAATTCATTACTGGATTTAACTCAAAATCTTCATTAGGTTTCAAATTCAAATCAATCGTAATTTTCATTAATGATACGTGAGTAAAAGTAATTGTAACTTTCTTATTAGCCTCAATTTCTAAAATATAGAAACCATTTTCATTAGAAACCGTTCCTTTATCTCCCACTTTAACCGTTACATTTTCAACCGGATTATTAAATTCGTCTAAAATAACACCTTTAACACGGGCTTTTTGAGCCGAAACCGTCAAAGAAAATAAACCAATAATGAATACCAAAAATATATTTTTCAAAAGAATTCGTTTTAATTATCTAAAAAAGTAAGATTCAAAGGTAGTAGAATTTTGCAAATTATCCGTTACAACAATCTTTAAATCGTTTCTACCTTGAACGCAAATATTATCATCTAAATTGTGTATTAATTTTTTTGTTTTATAATCATATTCCATTAAAATCCATTTTCCATTCAAATATGCATTAAATGTATCAATGTCAGAATGCAAATCATTTACAGAAACACTAATCGTTTTTAGTTCTTTAATAGTACTCCCTTCTACAAAATTAACATTATAAATTCTTGGAGGTGTAGTATCTTGTGCTAGTTTATACTTTCCCAGCGATTTCGTTTTCATGGTAAATGAATTCCCTTTTCTATACGTTTTATTGTATGATAATTTATATCCATCAAGTGTTGCAATAAAAGTTTTTGATAATTGTTCTTCTGTTAAACCTTGAACATCATTAAATGTTATTGTAATATTTTTGTGCACAGGAACACTATCGTCATGTAATGTTAAAATATCACCATTTACATCAAAATTTAAATAGAAATTGTTGTAAAATGCATTTTCAGGTATTTGCACCGATACATTGCTTTTTTCAAAAATAGCTTCATTTTTAGCTTTAACAAAGTAAGGTGTTTTTTGAATTGTATTTAAAATATTAGGATTACTTGAAGCAAATTCAATAGGGATTAGCACTTCAACTTTATTTTCATGAAAGTCATATAATTCAATTCTATAATTATAATTTGAATTAGGATTTACTTTTATTGTACCGTCTTTTTTATTCCCTGCAACAATAGATAATGGGTAATCTGATAATTGGAATAATTTCTGAATGCGTTGCCCCATTAAATGAAATCGTTCATAATCAATAAAATTATTAATGTAACGAGATTCATCAAAAGCAAAACTATCAAACCCGAATTGATATTGTAAAACACCATTTAAATAAGCTTTCACCTTATACAAACCATTCTTGTTGTAGGCATTGGTACAAAAATCATAAGCATTTATTCCAAATCCTATCCTACCATTGGCTTGTACTTTAGTTCCTAAATAGCTTCCATCAGATTGTTTAGAAAAATTAATATTTATAGGTTTTTGCGATTTATTAACCGTAGTTGAATCTAAAGGGTAAACCACTACTCCTTGAATCACGGGTTTTCTATCATCGTTAATTATTTTTTTAAAACCAAAATGCATAGGATTTAAAATTTCCTCTGACTTTGTATTTCTAAATTCAAAATGTAAATGTGGCGCTCCACTACCTCCTGTATTACCTGAAAAAGCAATAATATCACCTTTTTTTACAGGTAACTCTGTTGGAAATAAATACATTTCAACCTCATAAGATTGTTCTTTATATTGTTTCGACTTGATGTATGTTTCAATAGCTCCATTAGCTTTTTGCAAATGACCATAAACAGAAGTGTACCCATTAGGATGCGTTATATAAATAGCCTTTCCATATCCAAATACTGAAATTTTGATTCGGGAAACATAGCCATCACCCGCAGCATAAACAGGCAAACCTTCTACCCCCTTTGTTTTGAAATCCAAACCAGAATGAAAATGGTTACTTCGCAATTCGCCAAAGGAGCCAGATAAATCTAAAGGAATCAGTAGAGGCGATTGAAAATAATCTTGAGGAAAATCTTGACTGTAAATTAAAAAAGGGAGAAATAAAAAGGCTAATAAAAATTTCATACAAATTCTGTTTAGCGCTAAAATAGGAAAAAAAATTATATTAAAACAGTCAAAAAAGATACGTTATTTAAAACAATAACAATCAATCAGTTATGAATACTTAAAATTAATTCATAAAAATTAATAAAAAGTATTGCTATTTTTGAATACTAATGCTAACTTTGTGAAATAATGAAATGAATTTATCATTAATGACTGAATTATCTGAATTAATTGATTCTCTCGAAGTTAAATTTTTTAAGCTCAACCAAAAAGTCGTTCAGCTTGAAAAGAAAAACATAGAGTTGCAAGAAGAATTGTTGCTTTCTAAAAAAAATCAACAGTTGCAATCAAGTGAAATAGAAACTTTAAAGAATCAGCTAGATACTCTTAAAATGGTTAATTCATTACTAGGCAGTGAAGAAAACAAACGAGAAACAAAACTCAAAATAAATTCATTAATCAGGGAAATTGATTATTGTATAGCCCAACTTTCGGATTAGAACCGTATGAGTGAGAAACTGAAAATTAAAATATCAATAGCAGATCGAATGTATCCCTTAACTGTGGATCCATCACAAGAAGAAGGGCTTAGAAGCGCTTCAAAGAAAATAGATGCTATGATAAAACAGTTTGAACAAAGTTATGCTGTAAGAGACAAACAAGATGTTTTAGCTATGTGTGCCTTGCAATTTGCAGCTCAAGTTGAACAAAAACAGATCAATTCTTCTCAAGATAATGAAACAAATATAGCCAGATTGCAAAATTTGGATAAAAAATTGAGTGAGTTACTCTCAAAATAAATACGTTCTTACATTAACAAACAAAGATACTGCCTACATTAGTATATATTTGATAAACTCAACACTAACAATTTAAACGAGTGAATCTTTGCAACTATAACAGGCCCTTAAGTGGGAAGTTTGAACTGCAGGTTAGCTCAAATCTTGTATAACAGAGTTTATACAAACATCTAATGTAGGCTTTTTTTATATAATTTTTTAACACACATATGGACATACTAAGTATAATAATTGGAATTGTTGTTGGTCTTGCAGGAGGTTTTGGAATCGCTAAATTTTTAGAGAAAAGCAATGTTTCTAACCTAATTAAAAATGCAAAAAAAGAAGCAGCTTCGATTTTAAAAGACGCTAAAACAGAAGCTGAAGCAGCAAAAAAAGATAAAATTCTACAAGCTAAAGAGAAGTTTTTAGAATTAAAAGCAGAACACGAACAAGTAATTTTAGCTCGCGATAAAAAAATGGCCGAAGCTGAAAAAAGAACGCGTGATAAAGAATCTCAAGTTTCAAATGAATTAGCAAAAGCTAAAAAAATTAATGATGAAGTTGAAGCTAAAATTGCAGATTACAATAATAAAATCGAATATTTAGACAAGAAACAACAAGAAATTGATAAACTTCACAGAAGTCAAGTAGAGCAACTAGAAGCTATTTCTGGTTTATCTGCTGAAGATGCTAAAAATCAATTGGTAGAAAGTTTAAAAGCGGAAGCCAAAACAAACGCTATGTCATTCATTCAAGATACTGTGGAAGAAGCAAAAATGACAGCGCAACAAGAAGCGAAAAAAATCATCATCAACACTATTCAACGTGTAGGTACTGAAGAAGCAGTTGAAAACTGTGTATCGGTATTTAACATTGAATCGGATGATGTAAAAGGTAGAATCATTGGTCGTGAAGGTCGTAACATTAGAGCTTTAGAAGCTGCAACAGGAGTTGAAATCATTGTTGATGACACACCAGAAGCTATCATCTTATCATGTTTTGATCCAGTAAGAAGAGAAATCGCTCGTTTAGCATTACACAAATTAGTAACCGACGGTCGTATTCACCCAGCACGTATTGAAGAAGTGGTTGCTAAAACTGCTAAACAAATCGACGAAGAAATTATCGAAACTGGAAAACGTACAGTAATTGATTTAGGAATCCACGGATTACACCCTGAATTAATTAAAGTTGTGGGTAGAATGAAATACCGTTCTTCTTACGGACAAAACTTGTTACAACACTCAAGAGAGGTAGCTAAGTTATGTGGTATTATGGCAGCTGAACTAGGATTAAACGTTAAATTAGCTAAAAGAGCTGGTTTATTACACGATATTGGAAAAGTACCAGATACAGAAAGTGAATTGCCTCACGCAATACTAGGTATGCAATGGGCAGAGAAATATGGTGAAAAAGAAGAAGTATGTAATGCTATTGGAGCACACCACGACGAAATAGAAATGAAATCATTGATTTCTCCAATAATCCAAGTTTGTGATGCTATTTCTGGTGCACGTCCTGGAGCAAGAAGACAAGTATTAGATTCTTACATCCAACGTTTGAAAGACTTAGAAGATATTGCATTTGGATTTAATGGTGTAAAAAATGCTTATGCAATTCAGGCAGGTAGAGAATTACGTGTGATTGTTGAGAGCGAAAAAGTTTCTGATGAAGCAGCAGCTAATCTTTCTTTTGATATTTCTCAAAAAATTCAAACGGAAATGACTTATCCTGGTCAAGTAAAAATTACGGTTATTCGTGAAACTAGAGCAGTTAATATTGCGAAGTAATTTTTAAGTCGCAGTATTCAGTCGCAGTTGACAGTAAATATTTAAAAAAGGGATTTTTAAAATTAAAAATCCCTTTTTTTTATTCCCATAACTGTGACTGAAAACTGTGACTGCTAACTATTTACGTGGATGATAATTATTCAACACTTCCGACAAGAATTTTCTATCCAAATGCATATACACTTCTGTAGTAGTAATTGATTCATGACCTAGCATTAATTGAATAGAACGTAAATCGGCACCATTTTCTAAAAGATGCGTTGCGAATGAATGACGAAACGTATGCGGACTTATGGTTTTATTTAAATTGATTTTTACCGCTAAATCTTTTATAATAGTAAAAACCATTGCACGTGTTAATTGCCTTCCTCTCCTATTTAAAAACAAGGTATCTTCATGTCCTTTTTGAACGGGATAATGCACTCGAATTAAATTCACATAAGAAGTAATATATTTAATAGTAGACTGACCCACTGGCACAAATCGTTGCTTGTTTCCTTTTCCTGTGATTTTAATAAAACCTTCTTCAAAAAATAAATCGGATATTTTTAAACCTACTAATTCCGATACACGCAAACCACAACTGTATAACGTTTCTAGCATAGCCCTATTGCGTTCACCTTCTGGAGTAGATAAATCTATAGCCGCAATTAAAGCGTCAATTTCTTCTGTGGCTAATGTATCTGGAAGTTTTCGACCTGTTTTAGGCACTTCAATTAATTCTAGCGGGGTATCTTTTCGATAATCTTCAAAAACCAAATAATTAAAAAAGCTTTTTAAACCCGAAATTATTCTCGATTGACTCCTAGCATTTACTTTTGAAGCTATTTCATAAATAAATTGCTGAAGGGTTTCTTCTGTTATAGTAATTGGAGTAACCTTTATATCGTGTTGGTTTAAAAACAAAACCAACTTTTCGATATCAAAAGAATAATTTTCTATAGTGTTCTTAGAAAGTCCACGTTCTAAACGAAGATAATTTTGATATTCTTTAATATACGATTGCCAAGTGCTCATATATCAAATGTAGGCAAATTACAGCAATAAAAAAATCCCGCCGAAGCGGGATTTTTGACTTATTTGTTTTACAAATATTAGAAATGTAAAGCAAAACCAACATTCAATTGGAATACACCTTTATCAGTATAATCATCATTTAATGAATGGTTGTAACGAATACCTGGCTCGATAGATACATTATCACCTAAAAACCATGCGTAACCTGCACCAACACCTAACCACATTGGAGTTTCTCCTGCAAAATTTTCAACTCCATCTCCAGAAGCACCTGTTAAATCTAAAGTTACAGGAATCATACTTTCAACATAATACTTAGCACCTAATCTATAAGAAAAAGAGCTTGTATCAGAGAAACTATCTCCACCATATCCTAAACCAGCTTTTAAAGCTAAGTTATCCATGATGAAATAACCTCCATCTAATCCAATATTGTATTGAGACTCACCATCTTGAGAAGCAAAATAGAAACCAGTTGTTCCTAACATTGCATTACCAGTATTTGCCTCAATTAACCATTTACCTTTAGAAGTTTGGTTTCCTCCTTCAGATTTTTCTTCTTGTGCGTTAGCAAAACCGAAAGCCAATAATGCTACAGCAGATAATAAAACTTTTTTCATGTTTAGTTTAAATTTAAAGTTAATAGGGCAAATTTATAGCATTTTTCTATACAAAATAACAAAATTTGTTATGTTATTAACAATTTTATTAACAAGTAAAACAAAAAACACTCATATTCAGATACTTAAAAAAAATAAAAACTAAAAAATTAAAGTTTTTTTAATAAAAAATAAAGACTTAAAAAAACGCAAATAAAATCTAAAACATTGTAAATCAAATAGTTCCTAAAAACGTTAAAAACTGCATTTCATCGATAAAAACAATAAAAAGCGCCCGTAAGCGTTACCTATTAAAACATTTCAATATGAAAAGAACAATTGCAACATTGATTTTACTAGTTCTAGGAACTGGTTTATCTCAGGCTCAAATGCTAAAATTTGGGGTAAAAGGTGGTGTTAATTTTGCCAACTACACGGGAGGAGAAATATCAGGTGTAGATTTTAAAACCATTACCAGTTATCATGCTGGATTAGTTGTAGAATTAAAAGTATTTGAAAACTTTGCCATTCAACCTGAATTACTTTATTCTACACAAGGTTCCGAATTAGAAGGTTTTGGCAATCAAATTAAAAATGAATTGGGCTATTTATCAGTACCTGTACTTGCTAAATTTTATTTAACTTCAAACAAATTGAGCTTAGAACTAGGACCGCAAGCATCCGTTTTAGTTAGTGAACGAAATAAAATAGATACTAACGACACCAAAACATTTGATATTGGTTTAGCTGGAGGTTTAAGTTTTAAAATTACAGATGGTATTTTTATTTCTGGCAGATATGTAGCTGGATTAACTGAAGCCAAAAAAGAGGCGGATGTAAAAAATTCGGTAATTCAATTTTCTTTAGGTTATATGTTTTAACAATAAAACTTATAATATTTTGCTAAAACCATTCTCAAAAGGAATGGTTTTTTTATTTTTACAAAAACAATTCTCATGAAGATTATTATCATCAATGGTCCAAATCTAAACTTACTAGGTAAAAGAGAACCTGAAGTTTATGGCAATGAAACTTTTGAATCCTATTTTGAAAAATTACAAGTTCAATTTCCAACTGTTACTTTGGAGTATTTTCAAAGCAACATTGAAGGTGAAATCATCTCTAAAATTCAAGAAATAGGCTTTGATTATGATGGTATAGTTTTAAATGCTGGAGCTTATACACACACTTCTATTGGAATTGGCGATGCAATAAAATCGATTACGACACCCGTTGTTGAAGTTCACATATCCAATACTTTTTCAAGAGAATCTTTTCGCCATCAGTCCTATATATCACCAAATGCAAAAGGGATCATTATTGGTTTTGGATTAAAAAGTTACGAGTTAGCACTAAAATCATTTTGATAATACAACCTTTTCAAAAAAACATTCGTCTATAAAAGAAACTCTTATGAATAAAATTTTATTTGCTCTATTGTTTGTAAGCTCATTTACGTTTTCTCAAATAAAAGGAACTGTCAAAGATAAAGATGGAAATCCATTACCTTTTGTGAATATTTATATTGAGAATACTTATATAGGTACCACTTCTAATGAATTGGGAAAATATGAATTGAATACTACTGAGAAAAATAATGTGCATTTGATTTTTCAATATTTAGGATACAAAACCCAGAAACACATTTTAAACATAACGAGTTTTCCATATGAGTTTGATGTGGCTTTACAAGAAGAAGATTTTCAATTGAAAGAAGTTGTTGTTGTAAATGGTGAAAATCCTGCCAATGATATCATTCGAAATGCTATTAAATCTAAAAAGAAAAATGCTGCTAAAACAGACAAGTTTGAAGCTGACTTTTATTCAAGAGGTATTTTTAGAGCAAAAGATATTCCTAAGAAATTCATGGGTTTTGAAATTGGTGACTTAGATGGTAATTTAGATTCTACGCGAAGTGGTATTATTTACCAATCGGAAACGGTTTCTAAAATTAAATTCCAAAAACCTGATAATTTAAAAGAGGAAATTATTGCTTCAAAAGTAGCTGGTAATGATAACGGTTTTAGCTACAACACCGCTTTGAATACCAATTATGATTTTTACGAAAACTATGTAGACTTTGGAATCAATATGATTTCTCCCATTGCAGACAATGCATTCAATTACTACAAATACAAACTAAAAAGTACATTTTACGATGATAGGAATCAGTTAATTAATAAGATTTTAGTAACGCCTAAGCGTGATAAAGAGCCCGTTTTTGAAGGTTATATTTATATCGTAGAGGATTCTTGGGCTATTTTCGGAATTGACTTAGATATTAAAGGTTATAGAATGCAAGAGCCAATTTTAGAAACCATGAAACTGACTCAGAATTTCAGTTATAATTCGGAAAGTAAAATTTGGGCTAAAAACATTCAGGCTTTGGATTTTGAAGCGGGAATTTTTGGAATGAAGTTCACTGGAAAATTCACTCACGTATTTACGAATTACAACTTTAAAGATGCTTTCGACAAGAAAACGTTTGGAAAAGAAATTGTAACATTTGCTGAAAATGCAAATAAAAAGGAAATTTCTTTTTGGGAAGAAAATCGTCCGGTGCCACTAACAGAAGAGGAAACTACGAATTACGTTAAAAAAGATAGCATCCAAACCATCAGAAAATCTCAAGTATATCTTGATTCTATTGATGCTAAGGGTAATAAATTCAAATTATTTAAGATTATTACAGGTTACACATATAAAAATTCGTATAAAAATTGGAACTTCAACTACCAAGGATTAACCAATTTGACATCTTTTAGCTTTAATACGGTTCAAGGTTATAATTTAGACAGTGGTTTTTCATTCAGAAAATGGAATGAAGAAACAGGTAAATTTACATCTATTTCGTCTACTTTCAATTATGGCTTTGCCGAAGACAGATTGCGTATAAACGGAAAATATTATCACCGATTTAACAACAAAAATAATGCTTACATCAGTTTAAGCGGAGGAAGTGCTATTAGTCAGTTTAATCCTAATGAGCCGATTAGTAACTTAGTAAACTCGGTGGCGACTTTATTCTTTAAAAACAATTACATGAAATTGTATAACAAAGAATTTGCTGAAATTAATTATGGAAGAGAAGTTACCAATGGTGTTTTTGCATCGGGTAAATTCGTATACGAAAACCGTCATGCATTATTTAACAATACCGATCATACGTTGATTAAAAACGATGATTTATATTTTTCAAATGATCCGTTACAACCTTATAATTATACTTCGGTTCCGTTTGAGCAGCATCATATAATGAAAGCGAGTATAGGAACGCGCATTCGTTTTGGTCAAAAATATATTTCGCGCCCAGATGGAAAGATTAACATTCAAAACGATGATTATCCGGTAATAAGTCTTTTCTATGAGAAAGCGTTTGGAGCTTCAAATAGCGACTATCATTATGATTTAATAAGTGCAACAGTTGATTACAACAAAACTATTGGCAATAAAGGAGATTTTGGCTTACGTTTTAAAGCAGGTAAGTTCTTTAATGCGGAGCATATTTCATTTGTAGATTATAAACATTTTAATGGAAATCAAACGCATGTAAATATGATGAACAATTCATTAAATGCATTTAACTTATTACCTTATTACAGTCACTCCACAAATGATGCGTATTTGGAAACGCATATTGAGCACAATTTCAAAGGCTACATTATGAATAAGATTCCGTTATTAAATAAATTACAATGGAATTTAATAGGAGGTTTTCATTTGTTGAATATTCCGAATATGAAACCGTATCAAGAGTTTACTGTTGGTTTTGATAATATAGGTTTTGGAAAATTCAGATTCTTACGTGTTGATTATGTAAGAAGTTATCAAAACGGATATCAAGGTGATGGTGTGATGTTTGGAGTTAAATTCTAAGAAATAATAATGAGAAGCACTTCTAAATGGAGTGCTTTTTTATTTCAAAAAAACATCATATCCAAAACGAAGTAACGCCAATCCTACGACAATTAAAAAGAAAACACGAATAAATCCGTTGCCTTTTGAAATGGCTAATCGGGCTCCTAACCAAGAACCAGTAACGTTACAAATTGCCATTGGAATAGCAATTGACCAAATGATTTTTCCTTTTAAAACGAATAAAGTTATGGAACCAATATTGGTAGCCAAATTGACTAATTTCGCATAGATGTTCGCTTTTAAAAAATCGAAACCAAGAATCGCAATAAACGCCATAATTAGTAAACTTCCCGTTCCTGGGCTAATGAATCCATCGTAGAAACCTAAAAAAATTGAAATTATAATTCCGTAAATATAGGTTTGCTTTTGAGTTAGTTTATTGATTTGAAATTGTCCAAAATCTTTTTTGAAATAGGTATAAAGTAAAAGCAAAATCAACACCACAAAAAGTAAAGGTTTCATGAAATCGTTTTGCATTACGTTGAGTAAACTCGAACCCAAATAAGCAAATGAGAAAGAAACAATTGCCATTACTATAAATAACTTCCAATTGACTTTGGCTGATTTCAAATAGTGATAGGTTGCCATACTAGTTCCACTAAACCCCGGAATTTTTAAGGTTCCAATAATAGAAGCAACAGGCACATTTGGCAATAAAATTAAAGCGGCTGGAGTTTGAATGAGTCCACCACCACCCACAATAGCATCGATAAAACCAGCTACAAAGGAAGCAATGCAAAGAAAAATGATGATGTAGGTTTCCATTATTTAGTAATCAGTCCCAGTGTTCAGTCTAAGTAATACTGCTTACTGCGACTGAACACTGAATACTAAATTATACTCTTACAATATTAGCTCCGATAGCACGTAGTCTTTCATCAATACGTTCGTAACCTCTATCGATTTGTTCGATATTTTGGATAGTTGAAGTTCCTTTTGCTGTTAAAGCGGCAATTAATAAGGAAATTCCAGCTCTAATATCTGGAGAACTCATGGTTGTTGCTTTTAATTGCGATTGGAAGTTATGTCCCATAACCACAGCTCTGTGCGGATCACATAACATGATTTTTGCTCCCATATCAATTAATTTATCCACGAAGAACAAACGGCTTTCAAACATTTTTTGGTGAATTAACACATCGCCTTTAGCTTGTGTACAAACCACTAAAACGATACTTAATAAGTCAGGTGTAAATCCTGGCCATGGTGCATCAGAAACGGTTAAGATAGAACCGTCGATATCGGTTTTGATTTCATAACCATCTTTGTGAGCAGGAATGTAAATATCATCTCCTTTTCTTTCAAGTGTAATTCCTAATTTTCTAAATACGTTCGGAATCTGTCCTAAGTTATCCCAACTCACATTTTTGATTGTAATTTCACTTCTTGTCATAGCTGCAAGACCAATCCAAGAACCAATTTCAATCATATCAGGTAAAATTCTGTGTTCGCACCCCCCTAAACTTTCAACACCTTCAATCGTTAATAAGTTAGACCCTACACCAGAAATTTTAGCTCCCATTGAGTTTAACATTTTACACAATTGTTGCAAGTAAGGTTCACAGGCTGCGTTATAAATCGTTGTTGTTCCTTCCGCTAAAACCGCAGCCATCACAATATTAGCCGTTCCGGTTACCGAAGCTTCATCTAACAACATGTAAGAACCTTGTAATCTTCCGTCAATTTCCACTCCGTAGAAATGGTCTTCTCTTTCGTATCTGAATTTAGCTCCAAGATTAATAAATCCTTCAAAGTGTGTATCTAAACGACGACGCCCAATTTTATCACCTCCTGGTTTTGGAATATATCCACAACCAAAACGTGCTAATAAAGGACCAACAATCATAATAGAACCTCTTAAACTTCCTCCTTCTTTTTTGAATGCTTCTGTTTTTAAGTAATTAACATTTACCTCATCAGCTTGAAACGTGTAATCGCCAGGTCCATTTTTTTGGATTTTAACACCTAAATTCCCTAAAAGGGTAATTAGTTTATTAACATCGATAATATCTGGAATATTCGTTACTCTTACTTTTTCAGAAGTTAACAAAACAGGACATAACACTTGTAGCGCCTCATTTTTAGCGCCTTGAGGTGTAATTTCTCCTTTTAATGCTTTTCCTCCTTCAATTTTAAATGTTCCCATGTAACTGCCTATTTTTTAAATGTATTTTTATTTTGATTGTTTTTATTCATGTGCCCTTTATTGTTATTATTTTTCTTAACAATACCAGGTTTATTAGAACTAAATTGGGTTTTATTGGATACTTTCTTGTTCACTTTCATTAAATCGTGAGTGTTCGAAAGCTCTTCGTTTGATTTGGAAAGATTTAATTTTCCTCCTGAAAGTTCTAATAAGTGTTCAAAAATTACTTCATCGGTTACCGTGTCTTTGTTCCAACTCAAGTAACATTTTTTCATATGATTCGCAATAACTAAAACTAAAGCATTTTTTAATTCGCTTTCTTCCCAACTGTTAGCTACATCAATCATGTATTTGATGTTATTTCCATAAAAACGATATTTAGGAAAATTTTGAGGATATTTTAAACGTTCTGGTTTTTGCGTTAAAATATCTTTTGATGGAATTGGATAAGGAGAATCAACATCCAATTTAAAATCAGACATAATAAACAACTGATCCCACAATTTATGTTGAAAATCTAAAACGTCTCTCAAATGCGGATTCAACGAACCCATCACAGAAATGATATATTTAGCTGCTTTGTTTCGCTCTTCACGATCTTCAATAGCAGTAGCTTGATCGATTAATTTCTGCAAATGTCTTCCATACTCAGGAATAATCAAATGCGGACGTTGCGAATTATATTCTAAATTACTTACTTGTTCTTGCATGTTTGTTTTATAATGAAATGATACCTTCTATATCAGATACTTCAATGTATTTATCAATTACACTTTGAGGGTTAGGCATATTTACGCTTACCGATACACTTGTAAATTTACCTGTTTTTGATTGTTGTGTAGTAATAACAGCTCCCATGTTATTAAAAGCTGCTTCTACTTTTGCAATACTATGAACATTAGAAGGCATGATAAATTTATATAAATACTCTGAAGGCCAAAGCGTTGAATTTGTTAATTCTTCTTTTAATCTAATATAAAAATCTTCTGTTTTCTTATCCATCATCATTTCTTATTTGAATTAGCAAATATACTTTTTTATGTTCAGAATTGTAATGTAGTAACTTATAAATTTTAAAGTTGATTAGATTTTTAAAAAAACTTACTTTTGCGCCTTAGTATTTTTAAGATGAATAAAGAAATTGTGGTTTTAATTGGTGGACCAAGCTCTGGAAAAACCACCTTAATAGAAGCATTGAAAGAAAAAGGACACACTTGTTATCCTGAGATTTCGCGTGAAGTTATTCGTGAGGCTCAAGAACAAGGAATCGAGCAATTGTTTCTAGAAAAACCCCTTTTGTTTAGCGAATTACTTTTGGAAGGCAGAAAAAGACAATTCAAAGAAGCCTTAAACGAAGAAGCTAATATCGTTTTTTTAGACCGAGGCATTCCAGATGTTTTGGCGTATATGCATTACATTGGCGATTCGTATCCTGCATTTTTCGATAAAGCCTGTCAAGACCACAAATATTCGGCAATTTTTGTTTTACCTCCTTGGGAAGAAATTTATGTGAGTGATGCCGAACGCTACGAAAACTACCAGCAAGCCGTTTTAATTCACGAACATTTAATGGAAACTTACAAGAAATACGGCTATTCGATTACAGAAGTTCCAAAAGATACGGTTGAAAATCGTGTTGATTTTATTATGAAACATCTTGTTAAATAATTTTTTTATAATTTAGTGTTTCTAAAAGTCCTTTTTCATGTCGGAACCCATACAAATTCTAAAAAAATACTGGAAACACGATAGTTTTAGAACACCACAAGAAGCAATTATTCAATCGGTTTTAAGTGGTAACGACACCTTTGCACTTTTACCAACTGGTGGCGGAAAATCGGTTTGTTTTCAAATTCCGGCTATGATGCTAAATGGAATTTGTTTGGTAATTTCGCCTTTGATTGCTTTGATGAAAGACCAAGTTCAGAACTTAAAAAGCAAAAACATCAAAGCCATTGCATTAACGGGTGGTATTTCGCAAGATGATGTTATTGACATTTTAGACAATTGTCAATTTGGAAACTATAAATTCTTATACCTTTCACCCGAACGTTTGCAACATGATTGGATTGTTGAACGTTTAAAACAATTACCCATTAATCTGATTGCAATTGATGAAGCGCACTGTGTGAGTCAATGGGGACATGATTTTAGACCTGCGTATTTGAAGATTTCAGCTTTAAAAACACACTTCGCTTCTACTCCGTTTTTAGCTTTAACGGCTACTGCCAACAAAAGAGTTCAGGAAGATATTTGCACGCATTTAGCATTGGTAAATCCGAAAATTTTTACAAAGTCATTTACTCGTAAAAACTTAGCTTATCATGTGATTAAAACAGAAGATAAACTGTTTAAAATTCAGCAGATATTATCAAAAAATCCGCAATCTTCTATAATTTATGTTCGTAATCGTAAATCGTGTATTGAAACTTCGCAACAGTTGAATCAATTGGGATTTACTTGCACGTTTTATCATGGCGGATTACCCGCAAAGGAGAAAGAAAAAAACATGCAATTGTGGTTAGAAAACAAAGCGCAAGTTATAGTTGCTACAAATGCTTTTGGAATGGGAATTGATAAACCCGATGTAAAAACGGTAATTCACATTCAACTTCCAGAAAATCTTGAAAATTACTATCAAGAAGCTGGAAGAGCAGGTAGAAATAATGAAAAAGCATTTGGGATTATCGTTACGAATCCTTCTGATATTGGCTACACCAAGGCTCAATTTATTGATGTTTTGCCAGATAAAAAATTTGTAAAAGACGTTTACATCAAATTAAACAACTACTTCCAAATTGCTTATGGCGAAGGTTACAATGAAAGTTTTACTTTCAATTTGAATCAGTTTAGTATGCAATATCAATTTCCGGTAATCAAAGTGTTCAATAGTTTGCAGTTTTTAGACCGACAAGGGATTATCACTTTCCAAAGTGAATCTAGCGAAAAAGTAAGTTTACAATTTATTATTCCAAGTAAAGAAGTGATTCGTTATGTTAGTTTACACCCACATGACGAACCCATTATTACTGCAATCTTGAGAACCTATTCTGGAATTTTTGATATTGAAACCACTATCAATCCTCACTTAGTTGCCAAAAAAGCAAGTACCTCAGAGAAACGAGTAGAAGAAGTAATTGACAAACTAGCCACAAGTGAGTGTATTATTTTACATGCCAAAAACAATGATAGCTCGATTACGTTTAATGAAGCTCGAGAAGATGATTTAACCATCAATCGTGTGGCGAAGTTTTTAGAACATCAGAATAAATTAAAAGAAGAGCAATTTCAAAGCGTAGTGAATTACATTACGAATGAAACTACTTGTAAAAACAAAATGTTATTAGCCTATTTTGATGAAATTTCGAAAGAAGATTGTGGCATTTGTTCCTATTGTACTTCTAAAAAAAAAGTGACACCCATTGAAATAACGCAATCGATTCTTCAATTATTAGAAAAAAGTCCATTAAGTTCAAGAGAAATTGAAAACCAACTGCACATTTCTACAGAAGCGACTATCTTTGCGATTCAATTGTTGCTAGAAAACAATCGAATCAAAATCAATTCAAACAATCAATATTACCTTATATAATGGAAAAACTTAGAATTGTATTCATGGGAACGCCCGATTTTGCCGTTGGGATTTTGGATACTATTTACAAAAACAATTATACTATTGTAGGTGTTATAACCGCTCCCGACAAACCAGCGGGTCGCGGACAAAAAGTAAGCATGAGTGCGGTTAAAGAATATGCGCTAGAAAAAAACTTACGTTTGTTACAACCCACCAATTTAAAATCAGAAGAATTTTTAGCTGAATTAAAAAGTTTAGAAGCAAATTTACAAGTTGTTGTAGCGTTTAGAATGTTACCAGAAGTGGTTTGGAAAATGCCAAAATTTGGAACATTTAATCTTCACGCTTCTTTGTTACCGGAATACCGTGGGGCTGCTCCTATTAATTGGGCTATTATTAATGGAGAAACCAAAACGGGAGTTACATCCTTCTTTATTGATGATAAAATTGATACCGGTGCGATGATTTTGAGTAAAGAAACTGAAATTGGTGCAAACGAAACCTCTGGTGAATTACATGACCGTTTGATGCATTTAGGAAGCGAAACAGTTTTAGAAACTTTACAATTAATTGAAACAGGAAAAGCAACTACTACTTTACAAGAAAATAATCCTGAGGTTAAAACCGCTTACAAATTAAATAAAGACAATTGTAAGATTGACTGGTCGCAATCCGGAAAGACGATTTTTAATTTAATAAGAGGTTTATCTCCTTATCCAGCGGCATGGACTTATATTAAAGATGGCAAAAACGAATGGAATGTAAAAATCTATTCAGCAAGTTTTGAAGAAAAGGAACATACTGATACCATTGGACAAATTTCAACTACTAAAAAAGAGATTTTTATTGCGGTAAAAGATGGTGTTCTAACAATTGAAAGTTTACAATTTCCAGGAAAGAAAAGAATGTTGGCACATGAATTATTAAATGGTGTTAGGATATCTGAAAACGCAATAGCTTTGTAAGGCCTGAAAAAACTATATTTAAGGGTGAAATTCAAAAAAACAAACAATGTTATTAACATTTAATCTATTTTATTAACATTTTAGTCGAAAAATAGTCTGAATACTTGCACAGCTCAATAATACCGCTAAATTTGTGATAAATAATTAAGTTTAACCAATTAAAAATAACTTTAATCATGAACAAATCAGAATTAATCGATGCAATGGCAGCTTCTGCTGGAATTACAAAAGCAGCTGCTAAATTAGCTTTAGAATCATTTTTAAGCAATGTTGAAGGAACTTTACAAAAAGGTGGAAGAGTATCTTTAGTAGGTTTTGGTTCTTGGTCAGTATCTAAAAGAGCTGCAAGAGATGGAAGAAATCCTCAAACAGGAAAAACTATCAAAATTGCTGCTAAAAACGTAGTAAAATTCAAAGCTGGTGCTGAATTAGAAGGTGCAGTAAACAAATAATATTTTTGTTACCATAAAATAGAAGTCCCGATTAATATCGGGATTTTTTTTGCACTTCAACGAGATTTTTTTGAATCTTTAATTTTTTTTGGTAACTTTAGGAAATAAACTACAGAAATTATGATATCAACTTTACCCCAAAAAGGTCATTTGCTAATTGCAGAGCCTTCAATTTTAGGCGATGTTTCTTTTAATCGCTCTGTGGTCTTGTTAGCAGAACATAATAGCGAAGGCTCAATAGGTTTTATACTAAACAAACCTTTATCCTATAACATCAATGATTTGATTCCCGAAATTGATGCTACTTTTTTAATCTACAATGGAGGTCCTGTAGAACAAGATAATTTGTATTTCATTCATACCATTCCAGATATAATTCCAAATAGTATCGAGATTTCAAATGGGATTTATTGGGGTGGCGATTTTGAAACTACCAAACAACTTATAAATAGTGGTAAAATTTCAAAAAATCAAATACGGTTTTTTCTTGGCTATAGTGGCTGGAGTGTTAATCAATTGGAAATGGAACTTCAAGAAAATGCATGGATTGTTACCGAAAACACACTTAAAAACAAACTACTATCTAAAGCAAGCACCTTATTTTGGAAAGAAAAAATTATTGAACAAGGCGGTGAGTATGTATTATTTTCTAACGCTCCCGAAAATCCAATGCTTAACTAAGTCGAATTTGAGCATTTAATCTTTTCAATACTTCTGCAGTAAATTCAATTCCATATTCCTTTTTACGGTATTTGGTAATGGGTTGAATTCCTGAGATTACATTTGTTAAAAACAATTCATCTGCTTTTTGAAGATCGAAAGGAGAAATTGAGGTTTCTTTTGCTACAATCCCTTCGGTTTTTTTCAAGATTTCCAATACTTGTTTACGCATAATTCCGTTCAAGCAACCATCAGAAACCGGAGGCGTCACTACAACATTTCCAGTTTTCATAAACAAATTACTCTGCAAAGCTTCTACTACATTCTTTTCATCATTTAAAATTAAACAATTATCATAACCATTTTCGTCTGCAAAAATACTCCCTGTAATTTGAATCATTTTATTATTCGTTTTTAAAGTGGAAAGCAATTGTTTAGAAATATAAAAATCCTTATATAATTCGACTTCATAATTTTCTTTTCCGAGTACATATAACTCAAAATTCAATGGAGATGCCGTCACTATAAATTTTACTTTGCGAGATTTTGGCAAATAAAAACCTTCTGAATCTCTGTAAACCGAAAAACGAACACGATATGAATTGGCAATATTTAGCGCCTGAACCAAATTTACTATTTGGGATTCAAAATATTCCATGGTAAAATTCATTGGAATTTCCATACGACAAATACGCATAGAAGCCATCAATCTAAAATAGTGATCTTCAAGAAATAACACTTTATTATCCAACACTTTAATGGTTTCAAAAATGCTATCACCAAATAAAAATCCTCTATTATTTTCAATTGAAATTGAACTGTTTTCCTGAATATTTCCGTTAAAATTTACCATAAAAAAACCCGACTTTAAATCGGGACAAATATAGTTTATATTATTGAGTTTTAAACTGAACCCAACACATGTTTTAAATCGGAAATTTGATTTTCCCAAAGCAGTTTTGATTCTTCCAATTCATCAGCGAAAGCAAAATCTGAAACAACAATAGAAACGTCTTTAGTGATTTCATCTTCCATTATTTTCATTTCGAAAAAATAATCTGTTTCATTTCCATCCTCATCTAACCACTTAAATTTAATTCTTTCACCTGATTTTTTTGAAGCTAATCTTGCTTTTTCTTCAGAGTCATCCCAAATAAAAGTAAAAAATTCACCTCTTGAATTTACATTATCAGCAAACCATTCTGATAGCCCAGAAGGAGTAGAAATATATTGATATAGTAATTGTGGTGAAGATTGTATAGGAAATTCTAATTCGTATTTTACTTTTACACTCATAGTTCGTTTTAATTTTTCAGTTTGGAAATATATACAGAATATATCGAATTAACAAAAAAATATTTTAATTTATTTTAATCAAAAAATATTTGCAAACAAAAGAATTAGTTTTATATTTGCACCCGCATTCAACAAGGATGTGAGACCAATATTTGGCGAGGTAGCTCAGTTGGTTAGAGCGCAGGATTCATAACCCTGAGGTCACGGGTTCAACTCCCGTCTTCGCTACTTGATAATCAAGCCTTTACGTAAAAGTAAAGGCTTTTTTTATGCAAGGTGTCGGGTAATGGTGTCGGGTAAAATTGTTAAAAAAATTATTTTACACATCATTTTTATTAATTTCAAAAAATAAAATTAACCAAAAACTTTTAGTTTTAAAATTGCTTTTTCAACAGCACTAAGTATCTTAGGGTCAATATAATGTCTTTCTAGAATTTCTTCAGATGAATGCGATGAAAGTAATCCTGTTTGCTTATCCATAATAACTCGCAACCAAGTAATGTATGTTTTTCTCAAATTTTTCAAACTAACATCACTTTCTATACAAGCTTCTTGTTTGTAATGAGTAAATGATTTACTAATTCTGTCCATTAGTGTTTTTATAGTACAATTTCTATCTGGATAAATTATATAATCAACAGAATTCTTTTTCTTTTCATAGCCTAATTCAATAAGTAAGTCCATTAAATCACCATTAACAGCAATTAATTTTTTTTTAGATTCAGTTTTTACAACTTTGGTTTTATTTGCACGATTAACCTTCAAATTATCGATATTAAAAAAACACAGTCCATCTTCATAATGTTGTATTTGACACCATCTTAGACTCAAAACTTCTTCCCTTCTACCTCCAGTAAGTAAAAATAACTTAAATGCTTCTTTTAGTTGTGGCCAATACATAGTCTTTTTTCCACCCTTACTATCTATTTTAAATTTACTTCCTGTTTCAATTGCATCAATTATCCTATTAAACTCAGATTTTGAAAGTGATTTTATTTCTGACAATTCAATATGTTTGGATTGATATGTTTCAAACGGATTCTCCATTTTTATTTTTTCAACCATGATTAAAAACTTATAAAAAGCCTTCAATTCATTAAACATTTTATTAAAAGTTCTACCTGAATAATTACCATTTGCCCATGTATAAAAATTGGCAACATCAATATCAGAAGTTTCAACAATGTCAAATATCTCTAAATCAACTCTTGTCTTTACAATTTGAGCAAAGTAGCGACAATATCTGATACATTCATCTCTGTAACCTGCACTGACATGTTTTTGCAAGTGAGCTAATTCATGACTTCCACTTAAATACTGATAATATTTTAAGATAGCACTTGGTAATGTGTAACTTTTAATCAATCGTTTATTGTTTGGTCTTTTATAATCACAAGCTTCCATTTCCTTCTTAAATTTATATCCTTCATCAAAAGCAGATTTGTAATCTAATGCATTTAAGACTTTAGTTAGCTCTTTTTTAGGATTATTAGGAACATAAACATGCATGCGAAATCGATGTTTATCATAGTGATTACACTTCGGATTTTTTAGTTTGCATTTGGTACAAAAAATCTTTAATCCTTTTAAAGAGTTTTTAGTTGGAATTTTTAATTTAGGACTCATGATAGTAACGAATTTAACAAGTCTTTTTCCTTATTGTTAGTTGGCATTACTTTTGAAAAAGCCTTACTGCTCCTGGGCTCGCCTAATTTAAGAAGAAAATAATTAAACAACGAAGTATCTGGAGTAATATCTTTAAGTATATCTTTCCAGTCTATAGGATTCGTTTTTTGTAAGTTTAAAATAAATGGTTTTGATAATGTAAATTGCAGGTCTAATTTATAAACGTAATCTCTTTTCGAGAATTTGTAAACAGGAACCTCATTAGATATACACCATTTTTTTGTAGCTTCGGTATCTTTTAATCTAATTTGTTGTCCAGCTTCTGCAATTGTTAAAATTTCAAAAGGGAATTGTAATGTATTCAAAGTAATCTACCCGCTTTTCTCATCATTTTTATGCGGGAGAGAATTATTTAATGCAAAAATACTAAGCATTTTAATATGATGCCAACTTTTTGGTTCAGTTTTTTTTAAAGATTAATTTAATTTAGAAAAAACATCTTTGAAATTCCCGTAAAAAAAGGTCTTTCAAAGATGTTTTTGTTTATTAAATATCCCCTCGAGTATGGTATGCTGGGTATTCTCTCACCATCAAGTCGTCAGGTATTGATATTTTTTTATCAACTTGTTTGAAGTTAAATGGAACCCTATTTTCTTTGCATTGGTCACGAAGAATTCTACCCCAGTCAGTATTGAATGGCCTTCTGTGATGGCCTGACTCTCCACCATTAATAATCCAGTCTACAGAATCAATTAATCTCAAATCAGAGCCTTTCATTTTTACTGTTAGGTCAATTTCATCCAATTGTGGTTCAATCGATAAAAATCGATGTCCATTGACTTTAAACAATTGTGGAATCAGGTCATTGGCGGTTTTTTGATTCACTACTGATGTTCCAAACATTACATTTGAAGGTGGGTTTGTTTTCCACGTCTCAGGGATGTATTTGTTAATGTTGGATGGTCGCTTGGTTAGTAACAGAAACATCAAGTTTGGACAATTAGGAACAACCTCATTAAAGAACTTATCCCTAAGCTGTCCTGTGTTCCAAAACTCATCTTCACCTTCAAGCTGCTTAACCTTTCTATGGTTAATCATTTCTTTTGGCTTCTCGAAAATGTCCATCATAGAACCCACAAATACCCTATGCATTTCGCCAGCCTTTTCAGCATCACGTTGAAATCGTCTGAACTCATCCCAAGCGTTTTTAATTACTCTTCTTATACCGTCTTCACCCCATAGGTCAAATCCGTATCGCTTTGCAAGCTCAGCAGCATAGCATTCTTGGCAGCCCTCATGTACACGAGAACAGCCCCACCATAAATTTTGAGTGTGGTGGGTCCACTCAATTAAGCTATTTTTTGCCATTTTTTTCAGTTTTTAATATGTTATTGAATTTTTCTATCACCTCTAGTTGGCTAGCAGTCCATTTGTTTGGATGTATTAATTGTTCTCCAAACCAAATTCTGAACATGTAGTAATCATGCCCAACGAAGTTAATTACATTGTTTACCCAATCCACGTCATCTGTTTCACCAGTGATAAATGTTGGCAAGAGCTCATCAAGAGCATCATATGAGTCCCAAAATGTATTTGACTCATTAACTTTAATTTTTAAAGCCTCGAAGGCTAATTCTTTGTTTCTCATAATTAAATAATTATTTTTTTAAACATTTGTAATTCAGTACTTTGTACGATATTTTTTTAGATTTATGGACAAACAACTCCCCGCACCCCTGTTTGGGGTGTTTTCAAATCCGATAAAATCTTGGTGATAGAGCGTCCCAGAACGGGAGCCCAGTTAAGGCAGGATGTGTTGTGTTGCCCTAATAATTCTGATGTTTAGTCTTGTTTTATGTCATAGTTTATTGTTATTAAGTATTAGACAATAGTTTATCTGGTCGACATACAGTCGTCCTATTAATTATTTGATAAATAGATGATTATTTTACTCTTCTATGCTTAAAATAAAATCTTTTATTCGAATTGAATTGCGGCTTCTACCAAGAGGTTCTTTAATAATTTTTGCGTTTTTAAGGTCAACCAAATCAAAACGAATATCTGTTACTGGTTCAACTGGCATGAGTTTAACAAAATCTATCATATCAGGTACATTTTGCTTTCCCAGATATGCTCCAACATCAGTAAAAGCCTGCCTGCTTAATTTGTTGTACTTTAAAACATCAATTGCCCAAGCAATTTGAAATGACATTCCCTTAAGTGGGTAGAGTTCTTTAGCATCAATATTTGATTCAGACATATAGTTATCTGCCATACGTTGTAAATTTTTTGCTAAGTTTTTATAATCTATAGGTTTTTTGGTTCTAAAATTTGTATAAACCAATTCGTTTAGACTTGGTTTAAGTTCCTTGAATATCATCAAATTCAGTTCCTTACAAAATGGACTTACTTCAATACCCATATCAACTCCATCAATAACAAGATTCGATTTTGGATTAAATGATTTATTTATAAGGTCTCCCCACTTTATCTTAAGTTGCTGCCCAATTTTAATACCCCAGCAAGTTCCATGGATTGTGAGTAAAAAATATTCGTAGTATTTTTGTTCCCACTGCCAAGTAGCAAATTGCCAAAGTTCTTTTGTACTCCAATGTCTCATAGTTAATTTATTTTTGGCAAAGATACTAACAAATTTTTATTAATACGATTTTTTACTGTTAATAAATTGTTATTCGTAAAAATATTTCATAAAACATTGATTTTTAATATGTTTAAAATTTTAAAAAAAGAAATATTGTATTATATTACTATAATTACTTAAACTATGTAGTTTTATTCTTAACTATATAATTAGTATCAACTAAATTCTGAACAATTCTCCTTAGCATGATATCAAATCCCAACTGGTCGTTTTCTCTTGAAAGTCGTTTCATGATGCCAAGTCTGTTTTTGATGCCTTCCCAATATTGTTTATATACTTTCGGCACCAATAACACTTGACCAAAGCTGGTTATAAACTCAATATCAGAGTAGCCCATTTTTTTGATTTCATTGGCAGTAAGTTCAAGAATATTAGCACATGTATCAATCACATCTACTATTTCAGCCACTTCGCTTTGGGTGATTTGACTCAATGTTAACTTGTGTTCCTCATTAACAGAGTTAGGCATTGTTTGAATATCATTAATTTTGACCATAGGGCATTTTTGCACTAGTATAATATCGTTATTATAAGCAATATCAGCCACTTTATTATCTGAAATATCACTTTGATTAACTTCAGATATATCTAGGCTTAAATCAAATAAAATTGACTTATAATGCTTTTCAACCGTTGACTTTGCAACACCAGATAATTCTTGAATCTTTCTTATTGTTATCTTTTGATTCATTTCAATGATTTGTTTGATGGCTTGAGTTATAACAGCAACTTTCTCTTCTTGTAATTGAGTATTTTTATTTTGTCCTACACCTTTGGAATTATCCACCACATATACAGCGCCTGCCGCCTCTCTCTCTCCCTCTCTCTCTTTTTTCTCCTCTTTCAAACAATTATTATATAAGTTATTATATGTGGTGTACTTGGAACAAGGTGTAGGACAAAATTCTTCAAGAGATAATGAAATGAGTCTACCAAGATAATTATAACAATTATCATTGATTATTTTTTCAACTTTTTCAATTTCATCCAAGTTAAATATAATGGCATCATGAATTGGAATCACAAATAATTCATCATTTACAAGGTCTTTTGTAATATTATTAATAAACAAGTCGGATTCTTCCCGTTGAAGCTCTGTGGCTTTTGATTTATTAGATTGCATTTCAATCAAATGATGAAATGTAATTGGGAATAATTTTTTAAAGGCTTTACCATAGTTACTATTAGCAACAACAACTCTATTTTCGTTAAATAAGATAGAATTAAAGAATTTACGTTTAAATTCCTTTTTATTGACATCATTTGAAATATCAATACCCATTTCTTTTGCCAATATATTGTAAAACCCTCCACTATAAACAGCATCATTGAATACTTCATCATCGTTAAATAAATGCGATAACAAGACTAATTGAGCATTTTTAGCATCAAATTCACCAAGTCTAATTCCATCAATGTGTTTGAGATAAATACGTTGTTTTTTAGGCATATTGACAATTGAATGGAATAATCTTCCAGTATTTTTAGATTTGTTCATATAAAGCCTAGGAACATCAAATTCTGATGGTAATTGAAGTTGTTGTATATTATAAAGTACTTGCTTCTCAAAATCTTTAAGACTTTCGTAGTTGGTGTTATGAAAATATTCAATAGTTCTTATAAGGGAAGTTGACTTCAATTGATAATCAATTGTTTTTTTTGTGCTTATAAGTAACTTGTAGGTGTAATAACTAAACTTTCCTACTTGTTTGTTATAGATACGTTGAACGATACCTCTTTCAATGAAATAATTTATTATTGTTAAATAATATTTATCACCAAACGTTTTTTTAAGAAGTTTTGAAGATAGGTATTGGAAATTTCTATCAGTTTTTTTTCTGATTAGTGTGTCGATAAAATAAAAGTGTTTATCTTTTAGTAGTTGATTGTGATTAAAATCTGATTCTAGGAGATTGAATATCTCCAAAGTTGTTTTGATTTGCATTTTTCATAGTATTCTTGCTTTAAATGTTATTGAGTTCTTGCTAGTTGTAAGGGGAGCAAGAACCAGCAGATAGCTACCTCCACTGGATTCCCCTGAATTCCGATTAAGAAATTCAAATTGTATTTATATTAATTGAAACATACTTTATAATAAATATGCTTAATAATACTAAAAGACTAGAAAAAGTAAAGAATTATTTAAAAAAATAATCATAGTATTACACAAATGTGTCAACTAATATAAGTAGCTAATTTTTTGATTCAATTAAAAATTAAATCTGATGTTTTAAATAATGTGTTTTTAAGAAAATGTTATTGAAGTGTCTCCGTTTGATGGCTGAGACCAACCCAATGCAACTGCATCGAGCGACCAGATATGGTTTGGAAGGCATTCTTTCAAAAATACGAAGAAAATGTTAGAAATGCAATATTTTAGTTCTTGAATATAGTGAAAAAGCAAGAAATTATGTTCCAGTAAGCAATAAATTGTACCCGTAACTGCTATTTAACCTTACATAACAAATACGGGTATAAATATCATAGAGCTATTATTTAAGCATTGAAGCATTATAGTATTCACACCATTTCAATAGCATCTGACAAATTTATTTCAATATTATAATAATTGAAATCATTTGGTGTTCCGTTTTCAATTTCAATTAGGTTAATAACAGCATCTTTCAGTTCCATAGGTTCAAAGAAAAGAGAATAATATTGCCAATCCTTATTGGATTGAAAATTATGTTTTTGTGGTGCAATGGTGATTCCTGAAGCTTTTATCATTTTGTATCGTTTTTTTGTTTCTACATTTTCAATAAAAGTATCTTTTGACATTTTATATAATTGTTTCAAAAAATTCGATATTGAATATCTTGGTAATTTACACAAGTTGGCGATGTTGATAATGAGATTCCGAAATAAACCTTAAAAAGAATAACACCCACAACGTTCTCTTTGCCAATAATCTTCAAGACGAATGTTTAGGAAAAAACTATGAATACCTCCATTACTATTGGAAAATTTGGTAATTGAAGTATCATAGGAGTAACCCAAAAGGTATTTCTCATTTATTCTAAAACCTGCAAATCCACCTAGAGTTGAATTCAAATCTACATTTAAGCTACCATAAATTTTTTCTTGCCAATTTAGTGTTCCTGCAAACAGAGTATTTATTGGCGCACCATTAACAAAACGCAATAATACACTTGGTTGTAAATACAAATCATTTTGTAAATCAAATTTATAACCCGAACTCAAATAATAATTAGGTCTACTATTTGCTAAAGTCGCATTATAAGAATCCACATAAGTAGTTTTTAGAAAATTAGGAACGCCTAATCCAAAATAAAAATTTTCATTGTGAATGAAAAACCCAGCACCAATATTGATGTTAATATTAGTCATAGTTCCATCAAAATTATTGAACTCATTTGGATTTTGAATGCGTAATCTATTATAATCAATACTATACCAAGATGCGCCTGCTTTTATTCCTAAAGCTACTTTCCATTCTTCATTTAATTGAATATGGTAGGCATAATTACCTAACATCTTGGTATCAGTTGTAACTCCGATTTCATCGTGCATAATTTCAGCACCAATTCCTGTGTTAGGTCCAAAAAATGTACCATGTCCGTTTAAGAAAATTGATTTAGGTGCTCCATCAAAACCTACCCATTGCGAGGAATACAAAGAAGTAAAAGACATTCCTTCATAACTACCTGCATAGGCTGGATTGTAAGTTAAAGGAGTAAGAAAAAAGCTCGATAACTTTACATCAGATTGTGCAAATGATTTATATATACTAGAAAACGTAAAAAGGATTACACTATAAAATATCACTTTTCTCATTACAACTTATTATCTATATGAATAAATCCTTTTAACTCTGTTTTTTCACAATCATTTGGGTATGATAATATGAAAAAGTAAGTACCTGTTGGCAAATAACTTCCTTTAGAAACAACACCACTAACATTTGCCATTCCATTAAAGGTATTAGTTACATTATTATAATTGATTCCAGACCAAACTAAGTTCCCATATCGATTGTAAACTTCAATGGTATTATTTGGAAACTGCTCAATACCTTCAATTTTTAATTCTTTATTTAAGTCATTATCGTCAATAGTGATTAGATTGTTAAATTCTAGATTAGAATTAATTATAGATATTTCAAGAGGTATTCTAGTTGTACTCTCACAACCACTTGCAGAATTTATTGCAGCCCCATAAAAAACATCTCCATTTTGAAGTATATAGGTTGTAGGAACAACGGAACCCCCTGTAGGGTTATCATACCAATTCATTGTTGTTCCATTAGTATTTATTGCCCCTAATGTCATGCCATTTTCAATACAAAATTCTTGTTCAACTTCAATTATTGGTAATTGTGGATTTTCAACTTGCACTTGCACTTGATAGCGTGAAGGATTTTCACATAATGTAATTGGGTCCATAGCTGCGGCATATAAAATTAATCCATTGGTCAGAGGAAAATTTGAATTTAAAGCTGAGCCTCCAGTAGCTGTAGTATACCAGTTCACATTAGTAGTATTTAACACTAAGTCATTAATAGTGGGTCCATCAATTGCACAAAAACTTTGCTGTGCATTTCCTGTTGGAGTCGTCGGTAGGGGATTTACTATAATTGTCATAGAAGCTGTAGTGGCACATTGACCAGCAGATGGAGTAAAAGTGTAGGTAGTAGTAATGGTATTATTTAATGCCGGAGACCAAGTCCCTATAATTCCATTGGTTGAATTTATTGGTAAAGCATTAAGGGTTGTTCCGGAACAAATAGTTGGTACTTGTGTAAAAGTTGGTATTATGTTTGGATTTACAGTTATTGTTATTTCTTTTCTACAGGTAACTCCATTAACTGTAATATCAACCCAATAAGTGGTTGTTACTGTTGGGGTTGGATTTATAGTTTCAGTTGTTTCACCAGTAGACCATAAATAGCTAATTTGAGTTGAATTATAGAGTTGTGAAATTTCTTGTTGACTCAATGCTCTATTCCATACACCAATATCATCAAGTTTACCATTAAGGTTATCAAATGCTGGATGATTCATTCTTCCAAATGCAGCACTATTTGCAAGAATTGGATTTCCATTCGAAGGAATACTTGTAATTAAATTACCATCTCTATAAAATTTACCTGTTAACCCATCATTAGTATATACAATATTGTACCAAATATCATTTCCATTAACTGGAATACCCGCAGAACAATCAAATCCTGTTGATGTAATGCTTCCTATTCCAATTGTATTTATGTTATTACCCCAACCCCATTGTGCCATACCAGGTCCGTTAGGATTTGCTGATGGCCAAAATTCTAAAACCCTGGGACTAATACACCCATTACCAACTCGCAAAACCCAAATTGAAATAGTTAGTCCGGTTTGAATTGTATTTGTATTGACTTGAGCATCTATTCTTGTAGAACAACCTGTACTTGAAAAATAGTAAGCGTTATTAGGATTTCCAAATCTGTCTGTTGTCAAGGTGGCACCATTTACAGTACCATTATTACCATTACCACTTTCGTCATTTGCATTACCACAAAAAGGCCAATAACCTACTAATCCATTTTGTAAATTAGTTGGAAGTGAACAGTTATTAGATATTGGTGTTATAGAATTACTAGCAGTCAAAGTAACAGCCGTTCCATTACAAACGGTTATAGCACTTGCCGTAATTTGTGGGTCGTTAAAATCAACAGTTACAGCTAAACGAGTAGTGCTTTCACAGCCATTTAATGATTGAGAAGCAAAATATGTAGCACCATCTACTAAATTTGTTGTACTCGCTAAAGGCGAACCACCTGTAGCTGCAGCATACCATTGAATAGCAGTTCCTGTAGCTGTTAAATCTGAAATCAAAGGTGTTGGATTAGCACAAAATACTTGAGTAGGGTTACCTGTTGGTGCAGGTGTGTCAGGATTTACATTAATAGTAATGTTTTTTCTACATGTTAAACTTCCAGAAGTGATATCTACCCAATAATTTGTTGTTGAATTTGGTGATATATTAATTGAATTTGTAGTTGCTCCTGTTGACCATAAGTAAGTTGTTGTTGGTGAAATAGGATTATTATAAATTATGGGGTCTATTTCCATTATAGGTACCATATTTGAATAACAGCTTCCATTAGCAGAATTATCATCTAAATTATTCCATGTATTTAAACCGAAACTACAACCACGAATAATTTGTGTATAAGGTTCTCCACAAGGCCCACTATTTGGCTCTCCTGGTCTCCAATTTGTAAAGGTGATATTCATACAATCTAGCCATCTAAATTGACAAGTAGTTGGGTCTCTGAACAAACCAATCCAAATATTGTTATTTGTTAAATTGCTTACAAAAGTATTCTCATTGATATCATTTATACAAACTAAATAACCCCCATTTTGTCTGCATATTAGCTCACCTTGTGTCCAAGAAGTAGGCGTATTGTATACATAATAATGATGACCATTATATAAACCACCATAAGTAAAGCCAGGAATTGGATTACCCAACGGAATTGTAGTAGGTGTAATGTTCATATTACAAATAGTAGGTGGTGTGTAAGTTACTGAAAGTGTTGTAGATAATCCTGAACATATAGTAGTGGATGTTGCTGTAATTTCCGGAAAATCAGAACAAACTTGAGATTGTAATGTTATTGAAAATAATAATACAAAAATGAATTTGAATTTTCTTATCATGTTTTATTTTTATATTTTATGACTAATTATGACTTTAATTGTAATGCGTTTGGTTTTGATTGACATAATTCTGCAGCTATAAGAATATTTGAAATTACAGAAATTCTTCTATCAATTGTATCTCCATCATTCTTTTTGTAAATTTCTTTTGCTACTATATATTCTATTGTATTAGGTCCTAAATCATCATCACCTATTCTGTTGCCTTGAGCTTTTCCATTTGGTAAAGTAAAATCTTTCGTTTTTGATAGTGTTTTTAAAACAAGATTGAAAATTTCGATAGGAAAAATTGTATCAGCAGGCATTACTCTTCGTTCTACATTTATGGCAACTATTTTTGAGTTTTTATAAATTGGGTGAATTTGAAAGCTATCAAATTCCTTTCTTCTTTTTTGTAAAGGAATTGATATTGTGTTTTGACCTTCGTTGCTTTTTTCTTTTAAGAAATTAATCAGATATTGGGTATATTTATTTTTTTTTTCTCATTTTTATTAGATTTTATTTTCTTTCCAACTGCAAAGAGAATTTTATCAATATGATAAGCATAATCTGTTTCTCTTTTCAAATCATCTGAAAGTTCATCAGATATTAACCAATTTTTATAATCTTTGATTAATTCTATTTCTTTTTTACCAACTGTAGCTAAATTTCTTGCTTCACATATATCATCCTCTTTATCTGCATCTGTCAGATATACTTTAAAATCTCTTAAAACATGCTGGTCAATAATGGGTTCACTTTCTTTTTTGGCTAAATATTTACCAAACTGATAAAAAACTAAACCATCATTTTTTTTAGAACTTGATTTTTCAACATCTTTGATGCCTTGAATAATATGTTTAATTTTTTTTAAATCACCATTTTTCCAAGCCATTGCATATAATAACTTTGCTATGGTATTATCAACATCTTTTATCTTGTTGTGATTAAAGATATAGTTTATAATAAATGATTCATTTTCTAATTTTTCAATCTCCGAATTAGAAATATAAAATTTAATTTTTGGATAATCATCTGTTTTAATCCAATATTTTGTTTCAACTTCGTTCTTTTCCAATATTCTTTCTAAATCAGAAATAGATTTCGAATTAATTATATCATTGAAAATCGAGTTTATTAACTTTTTTGCTATTAAATTTTCGCTACAAATCATATCAACTTTTTCAAATCATTCAATCCAATTTTGATATTATTTATACGAGTTGTAAAATTACTTTTATCATTCTCGCTTAATTCTTCAGGAAGATTTGCAATAACTTTAACTGTTTTAATTCTATTAATTATATTACCTGTAAGACTTTCTCTTTCTACATGTTTCTCATCTACCGTTTTTAAAATATTTTTATTTGAGTAAGCATTTAATAACTTTTCAACTAGATTTGGTTTTCCTAAATAAATAAATTCTTCTAATGCATTTGTCGACAGTTGATTAGATAGATGTTTTTTTGTTTTTTTATTTATTTCATTCCAATTTATCATATCAATAATTCGCAAATTATAATTGATTTCATTTTTTAAACGCAATATTGCCATTTTTCTTAAATGTCTTCGATTAATAAAAATTTTTAAGCTATTCTCTATATATGGTAACATATTAATCATAAATCAATTATTTATTTTTGAATCATTTTAAATATTCTAATTACTATTGATAATATTTTAAATCTATAATTTGGTATCTAATATTCAATTACACTTATTCCATATATATTTGTATCTGGTTCAATTGTTGTGCCTTGAGGTAACCAAATTTCATTCTTTAATAAGTCATAAATATTACCCGAGGCCCCTCTATTGTAATAAGCTCCTGATTTAGCCGCTCCAATATAAATAGAAGAACCATTTACTTTTATTACGAAATCTTTATTTCCACTAAGAGATGAGTTTGGGAATACAGATGAGATTTTCCATTTTTTACCATTCGGAACAGTCAATAAACTTGTTACTATTCGACAATTTAGATTATTGTTCTCTATTTCTTGAATTGATAAAAATCCTATATTATTAGTAGACACAATAGAAATTGTTGTACCTTCTGGAAGCCAAAAATCTCCATTAATTAAAAAATATGTCCACATAATTCTATCATCTGTTTGGTTAATAGTACCTTCAAAGGTACTTCCAATATAAATTGCTGTTCCATTTATACTTATAACTCTATCCCCAGAAAGAATCGATGAATTGGCAAGTATTTGAGATATTCTAGCTGATTTTCCTATTGGCACAGTATATGTTGTTTGATTATTTAATAGAAAAATATTTGAAAAATTATTAAATCCAGATGCATTTGAACTAGATAAATTTTCACCATTACAAATATACTTGGTCAAGCTATTATTAATTTCTCCAGAGTCTAAAATTCCATTACTATTTGCATCTAGTCCTACTTCAATTTTGGTTCCGCCATTTGCACAATTTGTACCAGCAGGTTCAGAGGTTGTTTTTACTAAAGTGTTTTTTCCATCTTGTCCGTTTGTTCCAGCAGGACCTTGAGCTCCCTGAAGTGATGCGATAAAGTCTGACTCAGTACCCGTGTTACCACTGTTTAACCATATTTGATATGCTGATAAACCATCTATTCCGTTGGTACCGTTAGTTCCTGCAGGTCCTTGAGCTCCCGTCAAACCAATAGGTCCTTGCTCACCTTGAATACCTTGTGAGCCTTGAGGTCCAGCAACACCTTGAGGACCAGTTGCACCGTCACTTCCGTTAGCTCCAGCAGGTCCTTGGATTCCCTGTGGACCTTGAGCTCCTTGAAGAGATGCAATAAACTCAGCTTCAGTTCCAGAATTACCATTGTTTATCCATATTTGATATGCCGATAAACCATCTATTCCATTGTTTCCATTTGCACCTGCAGGACCTTGAGGTCCAGTCAAACCAATAGGTCCTTGCTCACCTTGAATCCCTTGCGGTCCTTGAGGTCCTGTTGCTCCAGCTGGACCTTGTATTCCTTGAGGTCCTTGAGCTCCCTGAAGAGAAGAAATGAAATCTGCTTCTGTTCCAGTATTACCGTTATTTAGCCATATTTGATAAGCAGATAAACCATCCGTGCCATTTAAGCCGTTAATTCCTGCAGGTCCTTGTATTCCTTGTATTCCTTGTGGACCTGTTTCTCCAGTTAATCCAATAGGACCTTGTTCACCTTGTGGTCCAGTAGCACCATCTATTCCATTAACACCAGCAGGACCTTCAATACCTTGAGGGCCTTGAGCACCATTGCATACATACTTGGTTTGAGAAATATTAATTTCATTAACATCCAACACTCCATTCTCATTAATATCAATACCAACTTCAATCTTTGTTCCACCAGTTGCACAGTTGGCTCCAGCAGGTTCTAGTGTTGTATTTACAAGTGCATTCTTCCCATCGGCTCCATTGTTTCCATTGGCACCAGCAGGACCTTGAGGACCAGTCGCACCGTCACTTCCGTTAGCTCCAGCGGGTCCTTGGATTCCCTGTGGACCTTGAGCTCCTTGAAGAGATGCAATAAACTCGATTTCAGTACCAGTATTACCATTGTTTATCCATATTTGATATGCTGATAAACCATCTATTCCATTGTTTCCATTTGCGCCTGCAGGACCTTGAGGTCCAGTCAAACCAATAGGTCCTTGAGGACCAGTTGCACCGTCACTTCCGTTAGCACCAGCAGGTCCTTGAGCTCCTTGAGTTCCTTGTGGTCCTGTCAAAGAAGTAATAAAATCAGCTTCAGTTCCAACATTACCAAGATTCAACCATATTTGATATGCAGACAATCCATCCGTACCATTTGTTCCATTTACACCATCAATTCCATTTGAACCAGCAGGACCTTGAGGACCTGTTACTCCAGCTGGTCCTGTTGCTCCTGTTGCTCCAGCGGGACCTTGAGCTCCTTGAAGAGATGCAATAAAGTCGGTTTCAGTACCAGAATTACCATTGTTTATCCATATTTGATAAGCAGATAATCCATCCGTACCATTGGTACCGTTAGTTCCAGCTGGACCTTGAACTCCCTGAAGAGATGCTATAAAATCTGCCTCAGTTCCAGTATTACCACTGTTTAACCATATTTGATATGCTGATAAACCATCTAATCCGTTGGTTCCATTTGTTCCTGCAGGTCCTTGAGGTCCAGCGGGTCCAGGCTCACCTCCATTTGCCGAAAAATAAGCAAATGGAACATAAGTAAAAGGGTTATTGCTTATTTGAGTGAAATTTTGACAATTTTGAGAAGCATCTAATTCTACTTTCAAACTTTTTGTGTTTACATTCCAAACTATACCATTAAATCCTGTTGCATATCCACCAACTTGGTTTCCAGTTCCTATCAACAAATTCACCATACCAAATTTATCTGTTGTTGTTACAATGGTTTCTTGGTATTCAACAACACCTTGATGGTCAATGATTGAAAACTGCAAACAAATAGTTTTATTGGCTAAAATATATTGTTGATTATTGGCGCCAGGTAGTTGTTGACCATTAGGGCCATAGATTACCGCTTGATAGGTAATGCCTGAATTTTGTGTAACTCCAATTGTTGATGTTATTAAAAATAGAAATAAAAATATCTTTTTCATAATATGATTAATTTATATTGAAATGGATTCCAAATCTTATTTGTTGATTATTGAACTTTAATTTTTCTTCTGTACTATTCGATAGATTCATTCCTATGGAATAATTGTATCCTAAACTCATTTGCCAATCATCGCTTATAAAATATTTGGCTGTTATTATTCCTCCTGGTTGTATCCAAAAACCTGAAAATTCTTTTTCTTTTGTTAAATCAAATGTTTCTCCGTTAATTTTTTGTTCTCCATTTATAATGTGCATCAATTGCATTTGAGCGCCAGCGCTTAATTCAAAAGGTACTCTGTTAGAAGGAATGATGACATATTGTAATTGATTATTTAATCCCATATAAGTGGTTTGCCAATCATAATGATTAGCACTATCACCTGCACTTGAATCATAGCCATTAATTGCTAAACCTGCACTGTAGTTTAATCGGTTATCCATCAATTTAAAAACATATCCTATTTCATAAAAAGAACTTGATTTAGTTTTAAACTCAAGTGGCAAATTATCGGTGCCTTTAAAATCATAAGTTGTTAAATTCAATCCCGTTGAAAAGTATAATTCTTGTGCTTTAGCACTTGCAGAGATAAACAAAAAACAAGAAATTATAAGTTTAATCTTTTTTGATAATTGTTTCATAAAATACAGAGGTGTTGTTAGTTATTTTAATTATATATGTTGATGATGCAAGATTTGATATTGATAGACTAGTTTTAAAATCAGTAATAGTAAGTTCTTTACTTAAAACCAAACGTCCTAATCGGTCAAATAACTCAACCATACATTTTCCTTCAAACGATAAGGAAAAAAGTAAATTTAATTCGTTAGTTGCTGGGATTGGGTATAATTGTAAAGTTTCTTTAACAATACTACCGTCAATAGTTTTAAATCCTGTAGGTTGTTGATATCCTTGGACTATACTTTTGTCAATTATATCAAAAAAACCAATTGTAGATAATTGCCCAACACTTTGGCTGACATAGTAACCATTTTGTGTTGTATTTGAATTACCAACAACTGAAATTGTATTTCTCGATATTTCTTGAGAATAAACAGTAAAACCTATAAAGAATAATAAAAAATATTTCATGTATTAATGATTACTTTAACAAGATTTAAAATTACTAATAATTTGAAAATTAAATGAGAATTTTATTATTTTCGCGACATATATTGTCGTGAATTATGAAAAAATCTAAAAGAATCTCAATATTACTGAATCAATTGAAAGAAAGTAAATTATCTGCTTATGATTTACATACTATATTCAAGAATAAAAACATCAATATTTCAATAAGACAAATTCAAAGGGATATTAATGAATTAGAAAATTATTTAGATAAAACAGAAATTCTAGATAAAGTGAAAAGTGAAAAAAAAATATTTTATTTCATTTCAAAAAAATCTAAACTCAATGCTGATAAATTAAATAGTATAGAAACATTTTTTTATTATCCAATCGAAAATGAAATTGATACAAGTATAAATTTATTTGATACCGCTATTAATCAAAGAAGTACTATTATTATTAGATTAATTAAAAATGATTTGACAGGAGATAATTCAAATTTCGAATTTGAACCATTTGTTTTTTATCCAATTTCAATTATTAATCATAGAAATATAAAATACATTGGGGGTTGGAATCCTCAAAAAAAACAAATTCAAATATTTGGAATTAATCAAATTTCAGAATTTTCCATTGAAGATAAGAAATTTAAAATGAATAAAATAAAACAAAAATTTCATGAAGAATTGGACAAAAGATTTGGAGTAACAAAAAATATTGATGAAAATGTCTATGAAATAAAAATTGAATTATCTAAAGTTTTAGCAAATTTCATAAAATCACACTATTGGCATAAAACTCAAAAAATTATAATAAAAGATAATAAAACATTTTTATTCTTAAAATGTGGCATAAATAGAGAGTTATTAGGATGGCTATTTCAATGGATGTATAACATTAGAGTAATTGAACCTAAAATATTAAAAGACTATTATGAAAAAACAATAAAAGAAATTCAAAATAATTCTGTTTCAAAAACACCATTGGTTTACAGAAATATTTTTATAGAGAAAGAAAAATAATTCAAAATTAAATTACCACATTCATTTAACATTTTCTTAGCATAAAGCCTTAATCAAATTGGTACTAATTGCATTGTATTAGCTCTAACTTTTAAAGGTAATAAAATGAGGATAAAGTACCAACGTGATAGTGCGTTTCAACAAACGGGAAATCGGTTTGAAGTGGATAAAGACCAATACTATTTAATCCTTTTTGTTAAATTTCAAATTGATTTAATTTATCAAATAACCTCCAAAGCCCTGGATTTACGGGCTTTTTCTTGTTTATATCAAAATTCAAACAGACCTTTGCATCAAGTTTTAGATTTAGATTATAGTTCATTATTAAAACATTATTAAAAATGACCAAACCAACAAAATTGGTTAAAGTGTTTCAAATAAATTGAGCATCTAAATTTAAAACGAAATTCAAACCATGTCAATTTTGTGCAAAATTAGATTTTAGTCATACACTGCACAAAACACATAAATAGGATTTCAATAAAATGCAATGTTAAACATGTGCAAAAGGGCATACCCTAAAATTGCACAATTTTAAGCAAAGGTCACCATGAAAAAAGCTCGTTACATTCGTCAATCAACAAAAAATCAAACCAACCTTCGTCAGCTTGCAAAAGCACACCCAGATGAAGAATTATTCATTGACATAATAAGTGGTTCAATTCCATTTGATGAACGTCCTGAAGGTAAACGACTCATTCAAGCAGTTGAAACTGGACAAATAAATTATGTAAGCTTCCATGCCATCGATAGAGCTGGAAGAAATACTATCAATGTATTACAAACGCTACAATACTTTTATGATAAAGGTGTGGTTGTAAAGATTGATAATTTGGGATTGGAATCAATGATTAACAACAAAGCCAATCCAGTGTTTAATCTTATTACAACCATATTAAGTGAGCTAAGTTCACTTGAAAAAACTAGCCTTCTTGAAAGACAAGCTGAAGGAATTCAACAAGCCAAACTAAAAGGTATATATAAAGGTAGAGCTGAAGGAACTTTTGATACGCCAGAACAAACACTTCAGAAGCATAAGCGTGTGGTAAGGGCTATTAAAATGAATCCAACGCTATCGCTTAGACAAATTGCCAAGTTGGCGAGTGATTCAGATTATAAAGTATCAGCCAATACGGTTAAGAAGGTAAAAGAAATAATGTTGAACTCAAATTTACAAGTTGCCTAATGATGCGAGTTGATTTAACAGCCATACATAATTTGATGTTTAAATTTTATGGAAGCCGAGAAATGCAAATGTACACTTTTGTGGAGCGCAAGCACTTTTTAAAACCCAAAGAAATCATTATTAAATTTGATTTTAAGAAGGATTGCAACTTGGATATTGAAAAACTAACAAGAAGATTATCTCGACACATTTGGAATGTTCATAATTTCTTTGTGACAGTAAAGGATGATACTATTGAAATTTGCATAATATTTTACGTCAATAAAAAACTAAAAGATTTCGATTTTGAGTTTAGTGTGAATTAATTCTGAAAAATAAAAAAGGGTTCAACTTTAAGTAAAAAGTCAAACCCCATTATTTTTAACTTACACACTTTTTAGGATAGTGTCTTAACTTAACTAAATTTTATTTAATAATCATCAAATAATTATTAGGAGCTGGTTTTGGTTGATTCCTATAATATTCAACTGCTATTTCTTTTGCGGCTTGAATTCTTTGTTTTTCAAGAGCAATACTATCATTGTACATTTTCATACGAACAGCAAACTGAGTTTTAGCTTTTGCATCAACTTTTTCTTCTGCTTTTTTAATAAGTGCTTCCACCTCTTTATAACATTTCGTTGATGGGTCAATTTGACTTAGAATATCAAGCGCGTCTTTGTAATAATTTTTTGCTAAAGTTGTTTTAGCCTCTTGCAATTGTGTACTACACTTTTGATTTTGATAGGCTTTATAAGCTTCAATTGTTTTTTGCTGAATTTTGTTATAACAAGAAACTTCTTCAGGCACCGTCATTAATAATCCTATCGCTCCTTCATAGTCTTGCATCTTCACTAAACTTTCTGACTTAGTGATAATATCTTGACATTTAAGGTTGTAATAATCTATTATTTTTTGTTTGCCTGTTTCAATGAAAGTTACAAACTCCTTTGAGTTTGAATTGATTTTTGAAATCGCATTGTTAAAAGCAATTTGTTTATCAACACCACTTCCTTTAAGTTTTGTGACAGATGTGGAATAAATGACATTATTGTCAAGTTGTTTTAAAATAAGTGTTAATTCACAATTCAACATAAAAATATCTTCCATACCCCCTTCTACAAATTTGTCATCATAAATTGCTAACTTGGGATATATAATGAAATTTGAAGAATATCCATTAGCTGCAAGTCCAGATTGTGTAACTAGTTGAATTATTTTTGTTTCAAGTTTAGAAAGATTTGAAGAATTTAAACCTTCAATGTTATCAGGGATTACAATAGATAAAGCAATTTTCCCAACTTCATTAGAAGACTGCGCGCTTATTGAAAAAACAGAAAAGCACCAAAAAAATGTGTAAAAATATTTTTTCATGTTTATTTTATTTTATTTTAATTGAAATAAATTGACCATTAAGGTAGCTAGGTATTGCTTGTATATTTAGTGTTTTTAAAAACAGTCTAATTTCTCTTCCGAAATCCTTAATCGTATAATTTTGATTATTTACTTTTAATGGCAGTTTAACTTCTTTATATGAAATTAATGCACTACTTGAACCACTTTCAATAGCCACTCCTTTATATGCATTTTTTTTCATCCAATCTGAAATTACTTCGGACAGCAAAAATCCATCATTCCCCACTTCCATGTCAAAGTTAACCTGAGAATTAGGCTCCAAAACAAAGTCCACTTTTGCAATCATTCCTTCTTCAATTATTTTTGTAAAGCTATTTTGCAAATCATTCATAAATTCTTCTTGGATACTTTCAATTGCTTTTTCAGTTAATTTTGCAATATCAGTTGTATTAATACATTGACTATCTCCATTTTGAGGAGACAAATTCTCTCCAGTGATAGTGTATCTGGCACTTAATATTATTTTTGCTTTATTGCATCCATCTGAACCTTTTTGTAATTTAAAATCTACTTTGACTAGTATATCAGCTCCAGAATTTTTAATTAAAATATCCTCCTCATCTTCTTGTTTGTCGGTTGAAAAAGAACCTGTTTGTCCTATACTTTCTAAAACTTCTATATACCCTTTAGTATTAAAGTTTCTTTTTCTGAAAGCTTTGTCAACCAAACTAATAGCTGTTCTTAAATTAAAACCAGTATCCTCGTTTTCAATTAAATCTCGATATTTCTGACCTTTAATTTTATAGGGAACGACTATTATCCAAGGTTGATTTTGATTTGTCTGATTAATTTTCTGGGGTTGATTATCCTGTCCATATGAAAAGAATGAAATGAAAAACAAAAGAATAAAAATTATTTTTTTCATAAATATAAATTAAAGTCCAAATTTTCTAATTACACCATTTTGTTCTAAATCTTTTCTCAAAGAATTATAGTTTATTTTTAACACCAATGAAGTTGAATAACCGCCTTTCACTTTCACAGGTACAGACTCGGAACTATTTACCATTAAGTATTTAAATAACCCACCATTCTCGAATAAATTATCAAAATAATCCTTGTGTGAATTTTTAGCTTCATACTCATTAGAAACTAAAGGAACATTTATTTCAGTGCCAGGCAAACCCTTAAAAAGTAAAACATTAAAAGCATTTTTTTGAGCATCTTTTATTGCTTCCTTTTCATTTTTTCCAAAACCGTTACTTCTTACCGTAATTGTTCCTTGTTCTTCTTTAGCGACAAAACTAACTTCGGCAGAATAAGAACTTGGTACAGATTTGCAGGAAAACAGGCTCGTTAATATTAACAAGCCTATAATTTTTATAGTTTTCATATTATATTATTTTGTAACAACTTGAAGATTTGCCTTTGCTTCAAATTTTGTAGCTATATCAACACCACCTGAATTAACGGAGCAAGTAGAAAAGTTCTCATCTTCAACTTTGGTAATTTTTAATTCTCCAACTTCTTTTTTACGGGTAAGTTTTTTTCCACCTACTTCCATAACAGAAATTTCAACAACTTTTAGCTTATCGCCCTTAGACAATCCAAACTCACTGCCTCCAGCAATCATTAATCTTACAGCTGCACCTTTACTATCCTTTTCTTGAATTTCAGCAATGAAAAAAGAAATCGGGAAATTTCTACTTACAAAATCATCTACTTTTTCTTCAATACCTTTAATTGCTTTTGCTATAGAGGCTTCTGGAGATGAAGCACCCAAACCAATAGCACCAAGAAGACTACTTCCTGATTTAGGCTCAATAGTTTCTGAGGAAACAACTTGTCCTGTAGCAACATCAATTACTTTAAGGTTAATAGATAATTTTGTTTTGTAAGTGATGGCACCATCATCAGCTCTCATTTGTTCTGCATTTGCTGAAACAACATGACCAGACACAAGATATTGCGCTCCTAAAGAAACGCCTTGCTCAGCATATGTTTTTGCGTCTATGAAATCCTCAGACTTTTGAAGTTTTTTTTCACTGCGTAATGCATCCATTTTTGTTCTATCAACAATATTAAATCTTTTGGTTTTAACGAAACCATTTGTAACAGTTTCTTGAATTGAATTTGTGGTTTGCTGATTTGAAGCTCCATTAACATAAGTAAATGGTAAAATACCAATACTCGTTTTTTCTTGGGCGTTGGATAAAATTGAAAATAAAATAATGGTGTAAATGAAAAAATTTCTCATAATTTTTATTTATTGGAATTAGTTTTTAATTGTTCTTCTTTTGGTTAATTTTAAATGGATTTATTTTTTAAGTTTAGCCAACCTTGCAGTTACAGTGACTTCTGCATTCGTGAAAATAAAGCCCGAAGATTTGGTTTCAAACTTTGGATAAAACACTACATCATACCCAGGGTGCTCTTTTAATAATTTATATATAGCAACATCTTCAGCTTTATCCAGTTTGGTTCTGAAACCAATAATTTGGATACTGTTTTTACTGAATCGTCCTATTTTTTTTGTGTTTGATAATGGAAATCCAAATAGGAAATTAATTTTGGTGGTGGCAGATATTTGGTCTGTGAATTCAAAATCATTTTTATTGAATTCAACCAAATTGTTTGGCTCTTTGATAGAACTACTAGATACAGAACAGCTCGTAACTACAAATGCTGAAAATAAAATAAGGAAAACTTTTTTCATGTGTTTAAAATTTTAAAATTAAAACACAAACCAAATGAAAATATTTTTAGTTTTTTTAAAGAATTAGTTACCGTATGAATGTAATTAGTTACCGTAAAAAAAGCCACAATCACTTGTGGCTTTTTAACTAAAATGTTAACTAAATTTATTGTAAAACAATTTTTTTTGTGGTTATTGTTTTACCTGAATTATCAATAATAGATACAAAATATAATCCACTAGTAGTTATTGAACTTAATGAGATGTCTTGTATTTGCTGACTTAAAATTGATTTGTAAATTTCTTGACCTAGTGTGTTAATGATTATTATTTTACTACCAATTAAATCAGTTTGGTTACTAGTGTCAATACTGATATTTGAATTGGTTGGGTTGGGATATACTGTGATTGTTGATTCTGTATTTACAAATGAATTTGTATTTAAAACGTTGTTATATAAATTGGTTATTTCTTGTTGAGTTAAGGCTCTGTTCCAAATACCAAAATCATCTATTTGCCCAGCAAAAATGTTTTGAGAATTTAAGTTTGGAGAAGACCCAATATAATATGATGACCAATCGTTTGTTGAAAAATTAGAAATACTTTGTGAACCAGCATAATTCCCATTAATATACAAACTAACTTGACCTAAATCACCATCAATAGTATAAACAATATGCTCCCATGTATTTGTGTTAAATAAATAATTCGAAATAAAAGTGTTAGAACCATTAAATCCTAACTTATAAGTATATCCGTTAGAAACGTAGGTTGGATAATTTCCGTAAATTTGGAACCAAAAGGTACCACCACCAAAAATCTGATTATAGTACAATCCAGACGATAATGTTGTGGGGAATTTAATCCATACAGAAAACGTTTTCTTTGTACCTGTGAAATTTGAAGGATTGGTAACAGATAAATATCTAGAAGAATCTCCGTTAAATTCAGCTGTTGAGTTAGTATTACCAAATCTATCTGTACCCCAAGTTACATTTGTAGCTACTCCATTATTCCCATTTCCACTTTCATCATTAGCATTTCCGCAAAAAGGATAATAAGCAACCAATCCATTAGTTAAACTTCCTGAAATAGTCTCGCAACTATTACCAAATGTTTGAAGACTAATACTAGTATTGTATGCATATTCAAATTGTGCCATAGTTGCATTGGTATCTGTTGATTTGAACCAAAATTCAATTGTTATTGTATTAGTGGGTAATGATTGTGAAATTCTAGCATAATCATCAATACCATCAAAACTTAATGCTTGTCCAAACTTACCTGAGGAATAATTTACGCCTCCATACAATATACCATTATTACCTATACCAGAGTTTAGTAAAGTATTATCACTGGATGTGTCAAAATTATATAGACCAATCGTATTAGCATCACTGTTAAAAGGTTGATTACTATTGAAATAATTCATGACTTGTGTTGATGACCTTTCGATATTGGAAATTCTTAAATCATCTATTTGTCCGTAAAAATTTGGTACAGGTACACAAGAAACACAACCTTGAGTTGCCCCTAATAGTAAACTATTCCAAATAAATGGTTGATTAGAAAAATTTGAATCTGTCAGTAAATTACCATCTAAATATATTTTACCATTTAATCCATTTTTTGTTACGGCTATATAATGCCAAACTGTGTTGTCTTGGATTGATTGATATTGGGGATTAATACTGGATTGTAGATAACCTACAGTTGTATAGGTAGACTGAGATAAACTAGAATTAACAGTATTTAATTGTGCTACAAGAGTTTGAACCCATAAGACTAAGCACAACACAACAAGAAGTAATTTGTTTTTCATTTTTTTTGTATAATGGTTAACTAGCACAAAGAAAAAAATAATGTCCTCTGTCTTTTTAGATATTTATTAAACGCTTAATTTCTTGATTTAACGTGTAGAAATCTCTATTTGAGCAAGAGTGCCTTTATCTAATTTTTGAATATTAAAACTGTTTTTAGAATCCGTTTTTAATAGTTGAAGTCTTTCCTGAACTAATTTTAAACCCTTAGAAGTTTTTCCTTTTGCTTCATAACCCTTTCCGTTGTCCTTAACTTTGCAAATAAGCACGTCCTTAACTTTTGTAAATGTAACTTCGAGTTTACATTCGTTATAAGTGTTATCAAACGCATGTACAAACACATTTTCTATCAAGGGTTCAAGTAACATTGGAGGGATTTCAATATCGTGAAAATCAATAGTATCATCAATATTAATTACCCATTTCACTTTTATTTTTCTTCTAAAATTTTCTAAAATTATATACCTTTTCAAATAATCTACTTCTTCTTCCAAATTAATTGTAGTTTTTGAAGAATAATTA